>JBJTBO010000424.1:0-13008 GCA_046091445.1 Planctomycetaceae bacterium
CGTCCTCCAGCGTGGAGCCGACGAGCAGGCGACCGTCGGGACGAGGCACGAGATACTCGAGGCCGCGGTTCACCACGCGTCCGAGCGTCTGCCTGGCGAGCGTGAGGAGCACGATCTGTCCGCGAATCGGCCGCGTTTCGACCCGCAGGCCGAGCGCCCGCCCGAGCGGTCCGCTCCAGGCACCCGCGGCGAGCACGTAGCATCCGGCCCGCACCGTCCCGCCGCCACCCGACCCGTCGAGCCGCACGCCGCGCGCGCGACCGCCGCTCGTCTCGATGGCCTCCACCGCGTCCCCACGGGTGATCTCCACGCCCCGCGCACGACAGGATCGCTCGAGCGCCGCGAGGTGCCGCGGCGGTCTGATCCGCTGTTCCTCCGGCAGCAGAAACCCGGCGACGACCTCGCCTCGTGTCACGGCATCCGCGAGCGCCGGCTCGAGGCTGGACACGCCTGCTCCGTCGAGCCACTCGCACCGTGCACCGCGGCTGAGCCAGTCGGCGCGCATCCCGCGGAGCCGCTCGATCGCCTCCGTCGAGCGTGCCAGGTGGAGTCCGCCGCATTTCTGCAGCTCGTTGTCGATGCCCGTCTCGTCGCGCAGATCGACCGACCACTGCCGGTGCAGGCGGTCACTCCACGCGGTCAGGCGCGCGTTGGCGGGCGCCGTCGCCCATGCCGGTGCCGGCGGAAAGATCCCCGCCGCCGCCCAGGACGACGTCGCCTGGGGCTCGTCGCGGGCGAGCACCCGGACCGACCGGCCCCGGCCGGCGAGTTCGCGGGCGATCGACAGGCCGACGATGCCCCCACCGATGATGCAGCAGTCGGTCGGCCCGGCTCCCCCGGTCACATGGACGGCGGCCGGACGGCGTCCGTGCGGCTCCGCGTCGTCAGGCATTGACCGGAATGTCCGCACGATCCGCGATGTTCACCCAGACATGGACGTGCGGCGAGCCACGGAAGTACCACACGAATGACGGCCCCTCGAGCCGCCAGTTGTCCCACACGCCGTCGTCGCCGATGTCGCCCTGGCGGTAGAACGCGAGCCGGCATCGGTCGAGTCCGCCCTGTCGCTCGAGGCAGCCACGGACCTCCTCGCGATCCGCCGTGCGGAACGGTTCGAGGAGCACCGCGAGCACCCGCTCCACCTCCGCGTGCTGATCGGGCGAGAGGTCGCTCAACGGGATGCCGGGAAGCCCTGCCTCCGGTCCGCGGAATCCGACGGCGGCCTCCTTCGGCGCCTGCTCGACGAGTGCCTTCGTCCGCTGCGCCCCGTCGAGCATCCCGAAGACACGGTTGGCCGCGACGGCCTGCGGCCAGAACACGTTGCCTGCGTGGTCCCGCTCCTCGTTGAAGGCGCCGGTGTCGTGCCCGTAGAAGATCGGGCCGCCGAAGGCGACGCTCTCCGCCGAGTCTCCGTCGCAGCGCAGCGTCATGTGGCGTCCCGTTAGCAGGAACTGGAACGTCCCGCTGCCAGGCTCACCCAGCAGCGCGATCGACTGGTGGTGCCCGAAGCCGCCGCAGTCGTCCTCCATCTGCTTGTCGAACCGCCCGTGCCAGTCGGGCTCGATGAGCGACTCGAAGATCTCCCGCACGAGCCGCTGCTGGTCCTTGGTGAAGAAGTCGCCCGCCACGGTCGGCTTCGTGGCGTTCCAGTTGTTGCCGATCCTGGTGCGGAGCAGCCCGAACTTCGGGTGACGGTAGTCCCAGGGAAAGCAGACCTCGGCACGCTGCGTCGGCGAGAGCGAGGCATGCAGTGTCGCGGCGAGCGACTCCGCGGTGCGCCCCGCGACGGGTGCTTCGGCGGGCGAGGCGGCCAGGGCGCCCGAGCCGCAGGCGGTGACGATGCCGGCGCAGCCGGCGGCGCCCGTGAGAAGGTGACGGCGGGAACCGGGTTTCATCGTGGCCATGGCACTGCTCCTGCGCGCGGGTGTCGGGACGACGGTCTTCCAAGGTGGCGGAAGGCATGCCCGCCGCACCACACCAGCCGTCAGCGTATGCCAGCGGTGCGCGTCCTGCCACTTCGACCCGGCCGACGGCCGCCGGCCCCGCGACGACCGCGAGGCTGACAGCCGGGGCAGAAGAACGTCGATCGCTGCGCCTGCACGATCCGCGCCACGGAGCCGCCGCAGGTCGCGCACGCCCGGCCCTCGCGGCCGTAGACGCGGTGCCGGTGCTGAAAGCGCCCGGGTCGGCCGTCCACCGCGCGATAGGTGCGATCCCCGATCGACGACCCAGCGAATCGGACGGCCTCCGCCAGGACGAGGCGGGTGGCGTTCGCGATCGCCTGCCAGCCCGTGACCGGGATGCTGCGGCAGGCCGTGCGCGGGTCGATCCCGACGCGGTGCAGGATCTCGGCCGCATAGATGTTGCCGACGCCCGCCACGGCACGCTGATCCAGGAGCGCGACCTTGATCGCGCGTCGGGAGCTGCCGAGCCTCGCGGCGAGCTCCTCGCCGGTGACGAGCAGCCCATCCGGGCCCAGCCGCGCGGCGCCGCAGACGGATTCGAGGCCACGGGCGTCGAACAGCCTGATCGTCCCGAGTCCGCGCCGGTCCCAAAAAAGCATCCGGAGCGGCCGGCGCGAGGGGCCCGCGGCCGACGATTCGAAATCCACGACCAGCCGCACGTGCTCGGGCGTCGGTGGTTCGGCCAGCAGCATGAGGCCGGTCATCCGCGGCTCGATCACGAGCCAGGCGTGCGGTTCGGCAGGCGGGGCCGCGATGCCCAGCACCACGCGCTTGCCGCGACGGTCGACCGTCGCGATGGAGCGTCCCACGAGCCGGGCGGCGACGACGTGGGGACGCGGCCGCACGCTCAGGGGCCGCACGAGACCGCGCGGGAAGCACACCGCGGCGATCCGCTGGCCGACGACGGGCGCAAGGCCCCGGCGCATCGTCTCAACCTCGGGAAGTTCCGGCATGACGGCTCGCGTGCTGATCGAATGATCCCGGCAGGCTACAATCGGCCACGGCGGCAGGCCACCATGCGGTTCGGATCGCCGGTCCGCGGGACCTGGCCCGCATCCGTTCGCGGCCGCACAGCTCCTCATCACGTTCCTCACCGTTCTTCACGCTTCCTCCCCACCATCCGCCCGGATGACCGACGTGTCGATCGCACCACGCACCTTCGATGCTCCGCGGATGCACGGACCGGACGGGGATCGACCGACGGTGTCGATGGTGCCCGATGCGCTCGGACGATTCGGGCGGTTCGGCGGGCGGTATGTTCCCGAGACGCTCTCGGCCGCGTTGGACCAGCTCGAGCAGGCCTACGCCGAGGCGAGCGCCGATCCGGCCTTCGCCGCCGAGGTGGACCGACTGCTCGCGACGTTCGTGGGTCGGGCGACCCCGCTCCACTTCGCCGAACGGCTCACGCGGCGCTCGGGCGGCGCCCAGATCTGGCTCAAGCGGGAGGATCTCAGCCACACCGGCGCCCACAAGATCAACAACACGATCGGCCAGGCGCTGCTCGCGATCCGCATGGGCAAGCAGCGCATCATCGCCGAGACGGGGGCGGGCCAGCATGGCGTCGCCACGGCGACCGCCTGCTCGCTGTTCGGCCTCGAGTGCGTCGTCTACATGGGTGCCGAGGACGTGCGCCGCCAGGCGCCCAACGTGCGTGCCATGCGGCTGATGGGTGCGGAGGTGCGGCCCGTCGAGAGCGGCTCACGGACGCTCCGCGACGCGATCAACGAGGCGATGCGGGACTGGATGGGATCGGTGGAGACCACCCACTACATCATCGGGTCGGTCGTCGGACCGCATCCCTTCCCGCGAATCGTCCGCGACTTCCAGTCGGTGATCGGCCGCGAGACGATCGACCAGTGCCGCGCGCGATTCGGGCGGCTGCCGGACACCGTCGTCGCCTGCGTCGGCGGCGGCAGCAACGCGGCGGGGATGTTCTTCCCCTTCGTCGATCACGTGGCCGTGCGGCTCGTCGGCGTCGAGGCGGGCGGCCGATCGGCCGCGGCCGGACAGCACGCGGCCAGCCTCAGTCACGGCAGCCCCCGCGTCCTGCACGGCAGCCTCAGCTACGTGCTCCAGGACCGCGACGGGCAGACCTCCGACGTGCACTCCGTGTCGGCCGGACTCGACTATCCCGGCGTCGGTCCCGAGCACGCCTACTGGCGGGACCTGGGCCGCGTCGAATACACGAGCGTCACCGATGCCGAGGCCCTCGACGCCTTCGATCTGGTCGCCCGCAACGAGGGACTCCTGCCGGCACTCGAGACGTCGCACGCCCTTTCCTGGGCGGTGGCGGAGGCCTCCCGTCGCCCCGCCGCGGAGATCATGGTCGTCTGCCTCTCGGGGCGCGGCGACAAGGATGCCGCCGAGATCGCCCGACTCCGCGGCCTTCCGCCCGATGCCGCCACCACCTGACCTCGCATCGCCCATGCATCCTGCCGCGTCGACCGTCACCGCATCGGGCAGCGGACTCGACCGGATTGCAGCCGTCTTCGCCGCGGCCCGCGCATCCGGCCACCGTGTGCTCGCCCCGTTCGTCACCGCGGGCGATCCGGACGTCGAGACGAGCGTGGCGGTGATCGAGGCCGCCGACCGCGCCGGAGCGTCGCTCTGTGAGCTGGGAGTGCCGTACAGCGACCCGATCGCCGACGGCCCGGTGATCCAGGCCTCCTACACGCGGGCCCTCGGCGCGGGCCTCACGCTCGAGGAGGTGTTCGTCGTCGCCCGCGAGGCGGCGTCCCGGGTGCGGATGCCGCTCCTCGCGATGGCCAGTTACGCCATCATCTTCCGTCGTGGCGTGGTCCGGTTCGTCGCGGACGCCCGGGCGGCCGGACTGGCGGGGCTCGTCGTGCCGGACCTCCCGCTCGAGGAGGCCGACGAGCTCGATGCGGCGTGTCGCGAGGCTGGACTCGCGCTCGTGCGACTCGTCACACCGACCACTCCACCGGCGCGGGCCGAGGCGATCGCCCGCGCCTCCACGGGATTTCTCTATTGCGTCTCGGTCGCAGGGGTGACCGGGGCCCGGTCGGAACTCCCCGACGGGCTCGCGGAGCGGGTGCGGTGGCTGGCGACGAAGACGACCGTGCCGATCCTCGTCGGCTTCGGGATCGCGGCGCCCGACCAGGTGCGGGCCGTGGGTGCGGTGGCCGATGGCGCGATCGTCGGATCCGCACTCGTGCGGAGGGTGGCCGATGCGATCGGCCAGCCGCGCGAGGCACTGCTCGACTCCGTCGGCCAGTTCGTCAGCGACCTGGCGGCAGCGACGCGCAGACCCGGCGGCCCACGCGGCTCGCGGGAAAGCCCGAGGGCGCATGGCTCGGACGTGACGCGCGAACCCACGCCGCCCCGGATTGGCATGGCCCGGCGGCCGGCCGCGCCGATAAAATTCCGCGCCGACCGGGAATCCGGACGGATCACAGACATGGTTTCGGCGGGCCTCCCGAGCGCCGGCCCGCACGGAGGTGCGTCCCATGTTTGCCGCCAGCGAGCCTGACGACATCGATCGCTTCTTCCGCGGTCTGACGGAGTATGCGTTCCACGCGCGGCTGGGGATCGTCGACCCGCCCCTCGTGGACTACGTGTCGCTGCTCCTTGTGCGGTTTCTCCGTGTCGACACCGCGGACCTGGCGTCGGTGTCGGCACCGGCGCCTGCCGACGTCGTCCAGCGCATGGTCGTCGCCCGGCAGCACGCGGCGGCGGAGGCGCGGGAGGAGTTCCGTCAGATCGGCGACACGACGCTGTTTTGGAGCGGCCTCTACCCCGAGGCGATCGCGCGACGGCCGTCCACCGGTGACGACACCCTCATCGGGTATCGGGAAGCCGGGCGGCGGGCGTACTGGCTCGCGGCCACACTCGACGTCCGCGATGACGACACCTCCGGCTCCACGGAGCGCGTCCTGTTCGAGCGGCTGGCGAGGGAGTACGACGTCTGCGTCGAGGGGCTCTCGGAGGTCCGAAGGGCGTGGGGCGACGCGGCCTGAGTCTCGGTGACGCGGAGTCACCGGTGGTTCCGGCCGACGCGGTCAGTCGCGAAGCAGTTGGGCCGGCCACGGCGGACGGAAGTCGGCCGACTCCACCGGGATGCCCGCCTCGACCAGCGCCGCGACCAGCGCGGCGAACGGCCCGTCCGCCGGGTCGTGACGGCAGTCCACGACGTGCACGTCCGCGGCGAGCACGACGCAGCCCGCTTCCTCGAGCACCCGCGCGGCCTCCCCTCCCCTGCCGGGACAGACGACCCGATGCATCCACGTGCGACCCGTGGCGAAGGCCGCGCTGTCGAGCGGTCCCATCGCGACGATCCGGCCCTCGGCCATCCATGCCAGATGGCTGAAGCAGGTCGGCACGTTGGCGTCGGTGATCGTGGCGAGCACCGTGCGGCCCACGAGATGCGTGTCCTCGACGAGCCGCTCGATGCCGTCGCGTTCGGTCGGATCGAGTCCGGCGAACGGGTCGTCGAGGAGGAGCACCTCCGGGTCATGGAGCAAGGCCCGCGCGATGAGCAGCAGACGGCGGCGCCCCCGCGAGAGGGCGTCGAGCCGTTCCCTCCCCTGGGTCGACAGGCCCGCCCGCCGCAGCCCGCGCTCGACCGCCGCCACGAGCGCGGCGCCGCGCAGCCCCGCCGCCGCGGCGAAGACCTCGAGAAACTCACCGGCCCGCACGCCCGGCCATTCCGGTGCCTCGGCCGGGACGTAGCCGATGCGTCTGCGGACCTCGTCCGGCTTCCGGCGGATCGAGATGCCCGCCACCTCGATGTCGCCCGCATGCAACCGGACGGCCGTGGCCGCCGCCTCGAGCAGGTCGGTCGTGCCCGATCCGTCCCGGCCGATGAGCGCGAGCGCCTGCCCGGCCTCCACCTCCAGCGACACCCGTTCCACGACCACCTGTCCCGCCTGCTCGACCGTGGTGCGGGCGAAGCGGAGCATCGTGGTCACCGCCGTGCGACCGGCGGAGTGCCCGCCTCGGCGGCGAGCCTGGCCCGGGTCATCTCGAGGGCCACGAGCATGCCGCGGGCCTTGTTGACCGTCTCCTCGAATTCCTGTGTGGGAACGCTGTCGGCCACGACTCCCGCACCCGACTGCACGAACGCCCGCCCCCCCGTCACGACCACGGTCCGGAGGGCGATGCAGGTGTCCATGGAGCCGCCGAAGTCGATGTAGCCCACGGCGCCCGCGTACGGACCGCGGCGGACCGGCTCCAGCTCGTCGATGATCTCCATCGCGCGGATCTTCGGTGCGCCCGAGACCGTCCCCGCAGGCAGGCACGACCGCAGCGCGTCGAACGCGGAGAGCCCGGGGGCGAGCCGACCGGTGACGTGGCTCGTGATGTGCATGACGTGGCTGTAGCGCTCGATCGACATCACGTCGGCGAGCGCGACCGACCCGATCGTGGAGACGCGGCCGACGTCGGTGCGCCCGAGGTCGATGAGCATCACGTGCTCGGCCCGCTCCTTCGGATCCGCCAGGAGCTCCTCGGCAAGCGCGCGATCCTCCTCCGGCGTGGCGCCGCGCCGCCGCGTGCCGGCGAGGGGACGCACCGTCACCATCCCGTCGACGACCCGCACCATGATCTCGGGAGAGCTGCCGACGAGCGTGCAGCCCGGCGTCCGCAGGTAGAACATGAAGGGGCTCGGGTTGACCACGCGCAGGGTGCGGTTGAGCTCGAGCGGCGGCGCGTCGAACGGGCATTCCAGGCGGCGGCTGAGCACCACCTGGAAGATGTCTCCCGCGCGGATGTACTCGATCGCCCGCTCCACGGCGGCCTCGAACGCGGCCCGGTCGAACCCGGATCGCACCGCACCGTCCCCCTCGAGCACGGCGGAATCGATCACCGGCCGCGGCCCGATGTCCGCGAGCGGAGGCCATGAGGGCGTCGCACCCCGTCGACCGTCCGCGCCGCCCGCACCGGCCAGGCGTTCGATCGTCTCGTCCACCCGGCGACACGCCACGTCGTAGGCCGCGTCCACCGCCGAGGCCGACTCCCCCTCGATCCGCGCGAGGACCACGATGTCCACGCCCTTCGTCACGTGATCGAAGACGACCATGCGGTCGTAGAACGCGAACGACAGGTCCGGCAGGCCGAGGTCGTCGGGGGGCGCGTGCGGCAGCCGTTCGACGTATCGCACCGCATCGTAGGCGACGCATCCGACGGCGCCGCTCGTGAAGGGGGGCAGCTCGGCCAGGCGGGCCGGGCGGTAGGCAGCCATCCGGCGCTCGAGCTCTGCCAGCGGGTCGTCGCACTCGAGCGCCTCCACGCCGGCCGGTCCGGTGATCCGCACCTCCCGCCCACGGGCCGCGAGCCGCCGGAAGGGGGCGGCGGCGAGAACGCTGTGCCGGCCCACTTTCGCGCCGCCGACGACGCTCTCGAACAGCCCCCCGGCGGCACCGTCGTCGAGGCGGGCGTAGGCCGTCAGGGGCGTGAGGCTGTCGGCGAAGAGCCGCCGGTACACGGGCACGAGCCGGCTCGTCCGTGCCAGGTCGGCGAAGCGGGCCCTGTCCGGGAGGTGCGGCATGGACGCGGAGTGGGGGACGGGGAGCTGCCGAACTGCGGAGAGACTACCGCCGGCGTCCCCGAGCAACAACACGCCGACGGCCGCGGACGACCATCCCGCGTTCGACCGCTATGATTGCCCGGGACGTCCCGTGGAGCTCTGGTCGAGATGAAGTGTCAGCAGTGCGACAAGCAGGCCGTGTTCCACATCACCGAGCTCGAGACGGGCGAGGTCCGCGAGCTGCATCTCTGCGAGGACCATGCCAGGGCCTACCTGAACCAGTCGGAGTCGGGAGGCGGCGAGGAGCCCGAGACGGGCGGAGGGCTCACGGGACCGCTCGGCGTCGGACAGACCGCGGACGAGCTCGCCGTGCTCGATCAGAAGTCGTGCCCCATGTGCGGAATCTCGTTCTTCGAGTTTCGCAACCAGGGCCGGCTCGGCTGCCCGCACGACTACGTGCACTTCGAGAAGGAACTCGAGCCGCTGATCGCGAACATCCACGGAGCGGTGCGGCACACCGGCCGGCGACCGTCGCGCGAGGGGAGCCTCGCCGGTCTCCCCGAGGGCACCGAGGAACTGACCTCGATCATCGGGCTGCGGCGGGCCATGAAGGAGGCGATCGCGTGCGAGGCGTACGAGACGGCGCGCGAGCACCGCGACGCCATCCGCACACTCGAGCAGCGGTGGCTCGGTGCGACAGGGACGTGATCGGTCGGAGGACGTGGACCGCGGCATGAAACTCGACAATCTCACCCAGTCCGTCGGCGAGTGGCTGCGCGGCACGGGCCCCGAGTCCGACATCGTGATGAGCAGCCGCGTCCGGCTCGCCCGCAACGTCGCCCAGTTCCCGTTCGTGAGCCGTGCGACGGAGCAGGATCGCGCGGAGATCGAGCGGTTCCTCCGCGACCGCATCACGTCGGCTCCCGTCGGCCACGGGCTCGAGTACATCGACGTCGGCGGCCTCGAGGAGGTCGATCGGCAGTTCCTCGTCGAGCGGCAGCTCATCAGCCGCGAACTGGCCGACGCCCAGGGCGCCCGCGGCGTCGGGATCGACGGCCGCGAGCAGGTGAGCCTCATGATCAACGAGGAGGACCATCTCCGCATCCAGTGCGTGCACAGCGGGCTCGACCTCGCCGGGGTCTGGCAGCAGATCCGCGACGTGGACGACGGCATCGAGCGGGTGGTCCCCTACGCCTTCCATCCCCGCTGGGGCTACCTCACGGCCTGCCCGACCAATGTCGGCACGGGCATCCGCGTCAGCGTCATGCTGCACCTGCCAGCGCTCGTGATGACGCGGCAGATCGACAAGGTGTTCCGCAGCCTGCACAAGATTTCGCTGGCGGTGCGCGGCCTGTACGGCGAAGGCTCGCAGGCGATGGGCGACTTCTACCAGATCTCCAACCAGACGACGCTCGGGAAGACCGAGGAAGAGCTCGTCGAGCAGGTCGGCGACGTGGTGCCGGTGCTCATCGAGTACGAGCGCCGGGCCCGCGAGTTCCTCGTCCGCGAGACGCAGCAGAACGTCCACGACCAGGTCAGTCGCGCCTACGGCATCCTGCGCACGGCGCAGACGATCACCGCCGAAGAGACGATGCAGCTGCTTTCGCGGGTGCGCATGGGCGTGCTCCTCGGGCTCATCGGCGACGTCGACATCTCCGCCATCAACGTGCTGCTCGTGCGCACGCAGCCGGCGCACCTCCAGAAGATCCGCGGACTCGAGCTCGACACGAAGGATCGCAACATCGAGCGGGCCCGCTACCTGCGGCAGCATTTCGAGGGAGGCGGCGAGGGGTCGGCCGCAGGCAACAACTGACCCCGACGGCGCCGGGACGGCCGCCGCCGTGTGAGCTGGATGCCGCTCACGCGTGCGCCTTCACCTTCTCCCGCAGGGCGGCCACGACCGGCGGGGGGACGAAGCGCAAGAGCGCCGCGTCGTCCGCCAGCGGCGTGATCTGCTTGAGCAGCGACGACGAGATGTGCGAATAGGCCGCGTCCGCCATGAGGAAGACCGTCTCGACGTGCGGATCGAGCTTGCGATTGGCGAGGGTCATCGTGAACTCCGCATCGATGTCGGTGAGGGACCGCACGCCGCGGAGCAGGACGTGCGCCCCCTGGTCGCGGACGAAGGCGACCGACAGCCCGTCGTAGGGCACGACGTGCACGTTGGGCAGCGCGGCCACGCTCGCCTGCACCAGCCGCGCCCGCTCATCGAGCGTGAAGAGCGGATGCTTGTCGGGATTGACGCCCACCCCCACCACGAGCCTGTCGAAGATCCGGCTGGCCCGCTGGATGACGTCGAGATGGCCCAGCGTGATCGGGTCGAACGACCCGGTGTAGACGGCGACGCGGGCGGGCGTGGGGCGGTCGGACACGGGGGTTCCTGCGATGCGCGGGGCACCGGCATGGATCGCCGGGGGGTTGTTATGGTAAGGAAACGGGCCGGAAAGCGGAATTCGATCGACTGGCGGAGTTGTCGCACGCGTGTCCAAAGTCGTCGGACTGATCGGGATGATCATCGCGGGCCTCGTGGCCGTGCTCTTCGTGGCCGACCTCGCCGCGGGATTCCCGTTCGGACGCCTCAGCATCGCGATCGACATCGGCTTCATCGTCGCCAGCGTGATCCTCGCCTATCTCGGCTGGTCGATCACCAACCGGCCCGGCACCGCCGGCTGATTCGATCGCCGGCTGATCCGATTCGGTCCGGGACTCCACGGCGGCGCCGGCCGGCAGGCCGGCACTCACGCGGCGTGCAGGATCGATCCGCTGCGGGCATCGGGATCGCACGAGGCTCCGCCCTGCTCGATGAGCGCGGGCAGGTCGTTGACCGACACGGTCGTGGCGGTGCCACGGGCGCGGGCTCTGGCCGCCCAGGCCAGGCAGTCGTCGAGCCGATGGCCCCCGTCGTCCGCGTGCGCGACCACGAGGCCGCCGGATCGCGGGATCGGGAGTGTCGTGCCTCGCATCATGCTGCGCCAGCCCCGCACGACGGGTGCGGCCTGCACCTCCCAGAGGCCCCAGACCAGGCTGCGACACGGCCAGCCTCGGGGAGCGGGACGCCGCGTGCCTCGGGTCTCGCCGGACACTGCATCGACGATCGCGACCCGGATGCCCGCCTCCGCGAGGACGTCGCGCTGCCGCAGCGGTTCGCCGCGCACGCGCACCGCAGACAGCGACGGCCTCAGGCGCCGGGCCTCCCCGACGAGGTCGCGGATCGCCTGCCGTGAGCCCAGGAAAGAAGCGGGCAGTTCGAGCACGTCCGCGGTGGTGATCGGTGTGACGCCCGCCACGACCGGCGCGGAGATCCACGACACCGGAACGCAGCCGACGACGCCCGCATCATGGCCCCGCCCCGATGGACGGGACGCCACGATGACGACCGTCGTGGGGATCGTCGCCCTGCTCATCCACACGCCTCCGACGACCGTGGCCGACCATTCCGCCCCGCCATCCACTATCGACCCCGGGCTCCACGCCACTGGAGTCGATGGAGGCGGACGGCTCCGCGTCCGCCGCACGGTCAGCGTCCCGCCGAGTGCCGGGGGGGTGGGACCGTGCGGGCTGGCGCGATCGCGCGGGATTCATGGGCCACGATCGCCTCCACCAGCGCGGCGGCGGTCGCCTCGGCGGCCTCGACCGTCGGCTCGATGCCGACGTCCCGCAGGGCGGCCGTCGTCACCGGACTGAGGCTCGCGGTCCTCCAGCCGCAAAGGCGGTCGCCGAAGACCTGACGGGCCGCCCGGGCGATCGACGGACTTGTGACGGTCACCCAGTCGACGCCCCGGTCGAGGTCCGCCCACGTCGCCGCATCGAGGCTGGTGACGGGGCGGCTGCGGTAGGCGACGACCTCGTCGACGTGGTGGCCGCGATCCTGCAGGTCCCGCTGCAGGACACCCCGGCTCTGGTCGGCCCGCACGACGAGGAACCGGGTGCCGGGGGCCGAGCCGGCGAACGCCTCCACCAGTCCCTCGGAGCGGAAGGCCGTCGGTGCGAGATCGACCACGAACCCCGCCGCCTCGAGCACGAGCCGCGTCGCCGGGCCGATGGCCGCGATCCGAGCGGTGCCCAGCGCCCGGGCGTCGAGACGCTGGGACCGCAGCCGCTCGACGAAGGCCTGCACGCCGTTGACGCTCGAGAACACGCCCCAGACGCACGTCGCCGCGCGGCCCACCCCCTCGTCGCGCGCGGCGCACGACTCCGGCGGCGCGATCTCGACGAGCGGCACCGCGATGCACCCGCCGCCCGCGGCCCGCACGCGGCTCGCGACGTCCTCCCCCTGGCCCGCCGGGCGGGTCACGACCACGCGCCGCCCCGCCAGCGGTCCACATCCAGCCTGCACGGTCCCGGCTTCGACGATGAGCACGGCGGGCGACTGCCAGCCGTTTCCGGCGATGTCGTCGGCGCAGCGGCCGAGCGTGGTGGATCCGATGCGCTGGTCGGGCCAGGAGGCGCGGCTCACCATGGTCACGGGCGTGTCACCGGCGAGGCCGGCCTCCAGGAGCCGGCGTGTCCACTCCGGCGCCTGCTCGACTCCCATGTAGACGGGCAGGGTGGCGGGCAGAG
>JBJTBO010000425.1:0-12105 GCA_046091445.1 Planctomycetaceae bacterium
CGCGATCACGACGGTGCCCCTGCCCAACCGACGCTCGAGCACCGCCGGCAGGCCGTTGCGAAACGCGACCACCGGCGTCGTCGTGCCCGTCGATGGCTCGGCGGCCGCGATCGCTTCGGGTGCCGGGGCCGGAGCCGGGGCCGGGGCGGCGTCCGGCGAGTCCACAACGGCCTGCTCCGCGGCGGGCTCGTCAGGCACGAACTCCCAGTGCCTGAGCACGGGAAAATCCTGCCAGGGCACGGCATCGCCGACGCGACGAAACGCCGCGAGGAGCGGGTGATCGAGCGTCGCGGGCGCGAGGTAGTTGTCCCCCGCAGGCGTGCGCCAGACGCGCACGATCCGGCCGCCCAGCACCGCTCGCGCCTCAGGCGTGTTGAACGCCTCGGGCGAGCCCGCCTGCGGGCCGAGCCACACCACGAGGCCGCGCCCCGTCGCGACCCAGCGGCCGAGCGACTCCCACGTGCGTGCGGCCAGCGGAGGCGGATCGAGCAGGACGATGCCGCGGGCGGTATTCCAGTCGGCCGTGTCGAAATTCTCGAAGGACGCCCGCTCGAGCGCGAAGCGGGCCTGGCCCGACCGCGCGAGTGCGGCGGGTGCGAGCGCCTGCGCGAGGAAGAGCCCGGTGCGTTCGCCGGGCGCGGGCGACGCCACGATCACGCCGGCTGGCGCGCCCACGACCACGGTGAAGGACCGCACGTCGTCGAACGCGAGGTCGTCGCTGCCGTCGATGACCACGCGTCCCTGTCGTGTCCCCGGCTCGAGCCCGGCGATGTCGAAGTCCACCGCGGCCGTGCCCGCCTCCCTCCATTCCACCGGCTTCACGGCGCGCCGCGCGTACCGGCCGTCGGGCCTGCGAATCTCGACGGCCACCGACCGCGTCTCGTCCGGGCCGGTGCGTGCGAGCGTCGCCGACAGGCCCACCGGCGTGCCCGCCGCAACCTGATCGCTCGCGAGCGCGACCGACTCGATCGCGAAATCCCGCGGGGCGGCCGCGGAGACATCGACGTAGAGCGTGCGGATGCCGGAATCGGCATCCCGATCCGGCGAGTCGACCGCCCGCTCCCATGCCCCGCGCGAGCAGTCAGTGAAGACATACAGCTCTCGCCGCGGCTGTGCCGCGGTCGTCAGCAGCCTTCGCGCCGAGGCGATCGCGCCAGGCAGAGTCTGCTGCGGTGCCGCCGGCGAGAGACGCCCGATCCGCGCCTCGGCCGCGGCGGGCGACGGAGCGAACGCCGCCGGCTCGCCCGAGGTGTCGACCACCGCCACCGTGCTGGCCGGCGGCAGCGTGCCGAAGAGGACGCGCGCCATGGCGGTGGCCTGCTCGAGCCGCGTGCGGTTGCCCTCGCGCAGGGCCATGCGCGGGGCGGTGTCGAACACGAAGGCCGCCGCCACGGGCGCCTCGGTGTCCGCAAGCCAGCCCGCCCCCTTCAGCACGGGGCGTGACAGGGCCGCCGCCAGGAGCACGAGGGCCGCCATGCGCACCAGCAGCAGCAGGATGTGGCGCAGCCGCAGCCGCCGCCGGTTCGCCACCGCGCGTGCCTGGAGCAGCCGCAGCGCGGGGAAGATGTGCGGCACCGGCCGCCGGCGCATCGCGAGGTGCAGCACGATCGGCACGGCCACGAGGGCCGCGCCGCCGAGAAGCGCGGGAGTGAGGAAGGAGAGGCCCATGACGGACGGAAGCCGAAGGCGAGCGGTCAGAAGCGGGTGCGACGGCTGACGAGGTATTCCATGAGCGCCCTGTCGAACTGCATGCCCGTGTCGAGCGGCACGTAATCGATGCCCATCCGCACGCAGTCGCGCCGGAAGCCGTCACGGAAGTCGCGCACCGCGTCGAGATAACTGCGGCGGGCGGCGTCTGCATCCACGACGAGCTTGTCCTGCGACTCCGGCTCGACGAGTTCCACCATGCCGTCGAAGGGAAACGTCACCTCCGCCTCGTCGAGGACGTGAAAGAGGATCACGTCGTGACCGCGGTGCCGCAATCGCAGGAGAGCGTCACGGATCGGGCCCGCGTCGGCGAGCAGGTCGCTGAAGATCATGACGAGGGAGCGGTGCCGCAGCATCGCGCCCACCTGCACGAGGCTCGTGGCGATCGCACTGCCGGAGCCGGGCTTGACCTTCGCGAGCACCGACAGCACCTGCGCGATCTGCGACCTCCGCGACCGGGCCGGCAGGGCCGCGTGGAGCTTCTCGTCGAAGATCATCAGGCCGCACGGATCCTGCTGGTGGATCATGAGCCAGCAGAGTGCGGCCGCGAGCGAGATCGAGTAGTCGAGCTTCGTCAGTTGCTGCCGGTACGAGTAGGCCATCGACGCGCTCGTGTCGAGCACGAGGTAGCCCGTGATGTTCGTCTCGGCCTCGTACTTCTTCACGTAGTGCTTGTCGGTCTTCGCGTACACCAGCCAGTCGATGTCCTTCGGGTCGTCCCCGGCCGCGTACTTGCGGTGTTCGCTGAACTCGACCGAGAAGCCGTGGTAGGGGCTGGCGTGGAGCCCCTGCAGGAATCCCTTCACGATGAACTGCGCGCGCAGGTCGAGCCGGGCGATGCGGCGGACGACCTCGGGCTTGAGGTACTCCTCGACGGGGCGGACCATCACGTCCCTCCTCGGCGCGCGGCGCGTGCGGCCCGGCCGCCCCGCACCGGCCGCCTCACTTCACGAGCTTCGGGATGTCGGGGTCGGGCGTCTCGCGCACGAGCCGCTCGATGATCGACTCGCTCGTCAGCCCTTCCGCCTGCGCCTGGAAGTTCGTGGCCACACGGTGCCGCAGCACGGGGACCGCGATTCTCCGGATGTCGTCGAGCGACACGCTGAAGCGGCCGTCCATCGCGGCCATCGCCTTGCCGCCGTGGATGAGAAACTGGCCCGCGCGCGGGCCGGCCCCCCAGTCGACGAGCTCCGCGACGTACGGGGGTGCCTGGGGATCCTTCGGCCTGGTGGAGCGCACGAGGCGGGCGACGTACTTCACGACGTACTCGCTCACCGCAACGCTGCCCACGAGCTTCTGGATGTTGACGATCGCCCGACCCGACAGCACCTTGCGCACCTCGGGTGTCTCCGACCGCGTCGTGGCCATGAGGATCTGCTCCTCCTCGCCGGCCGTCGGATAGCCCACCTTGATGTTGAACATGAAGCGGTCGAGCTGCGCCTCGGGCAGCGGATAGGTGCCCTCCTGCTCGATCGGGTTCTGGGTCGCGATCGTGAAGAAGGGATCGGGAAGCGAGTAGGTCTCCTGCCCGACGGACACCTCCCGCTCCTGCATCGCCTGCAGGAGCGCCGCCTGGGTCTTCGGCGGCGTGCGGTTGATCTCGTCGGCCAGCAGGATGTTCGTGAAGATCGGACCCTCCACGAAGCGGAAGCGACGGCGCCCCCCCTCGTCCTCCTCCAGCACGTTCGTGCCGGTGATGTCCGACGGCATGAGATCGGGCGTGAACTGCACCCGCTTGAAGCCGACGTCGAGGATGCGGGCGAGCGTCGACACCATGAGCGTCTTCGCCAGGCCCGGCACCCCCTCGAGGAGACAGTGGCCCCGCGTGAAGATCGCCGCGAAGAGCTGCTCTATCACCTCGCCCTGCCCGACGATGACCTTCTGCAGCTCGTCCTGCATCAGCTTCCGGTGCTGGGCGAACTCCTGGAGGATGTCGTCGAGTGTCTTGGGACGGGATGCGGTCGACACGCGGGCGATCCTTCTTGACGGGTGGCGGGGAGCCTGGTGACGGAGGGCGTCGCGCGATCCTGCACGGCGACCGCGGCGGCCGGCCTGCGGCGGCCGACCAGCCGCATGACGGCCGCCCCGGAAATCCGACGGGCTCCCCGCACCACCGCAGTATCCGGTCTGTCGCCGGCGACGGCAATCATGACGCGTGCGTGCGGCGGCTTCAGCCACGAACGCCAAGGCCGTCGAGCACGGTTTCACCAGGCACGGCAGCGAGGCATCGACTGGTAGGATGTCGGCATGTGTGACCGCCGCATGCCGCAGCCGACGATCCTTGCACGACCGGCCTGGCGCGACGGCAGGCGGCGATCGAAGCGGTGTGCCCCGTGGCGATTCCTCGCGGTCCTCACGCTCGCGCTGGGTTCGCCCGCGGCGCACGGCGCCGATCCGCGCGAGCCTCCGCTGCCGCCGGAGGCGATCGAGCGGGCGATCACGAAGGCTCGCGACTGGCTCGTGAAGCAGCAGCAGCCCGACGGCTCGTGGGTGTCGATGCGCGCCGACGACAAGAAGGTGGGGGCCACCGGCCTCGTGCTCCTCGCGCTGGCCAATGCCGGACTTCCCCCCGATCATCCGGCCATGCGCCGCGGCATCGGCTGGCTCGAGGTGCAGGTGCCCGACGAGACCTACGCCGTCTCGCTCCAGACGATGGCGCTCACCATGATCAAGCCCAACGTCGCCACGCTCGAGCGCAACGTCGCCTGGCTCGAGGATGCGCAGCTCAAGGATGGCCGCGCGTCCGGATCCTGGACCTACGGGAAGGCCCGCGGCGGCGGTCATGGCGACAACTCGAACTCGCAGTTCGCCCTCCTCGGCCTGCACGAGGCCGCACGGGCGGGTGTCCGCGTGTCGCGGGACACGTGGGTGCGCGCGCAGCAGTACTGGACCGCGGCGGCCAATGGCGACGGCTCATGGGGCTACACGCTCGGCACGACCGGCGGGTCCGGGAGCATGACGTGCGCCGGCATCAGCAGCATCTGGATCACGTCGGAACACGTCGGCGCTCCCGACGCCCGCGCGGTCGCCGACTCCGTGTCCTGCTGCGGTGGCGGCGGCTCCCCCAAGCCGCTCGAGCGGGGCCTCCAGTGGCTCGGCCGCCGGTTCTCCGTCGTCGAGAACCCCGGCACGGGAGGTCAGACGTGGCTCTTCTATTACCTGTACGGGCTCGAGCGCGTCGGGCGCTTCACCGCGCGGCGCTACATCGGCGAGTCCGACTGGTATCTCGAGGGAGCGCGGATGTTCGTCTCCGCGCAGGACGCCCTCACCGGCCGGTTCACGGCGCCACGGATGGAGGATCCCGTCGTCGCGACGAGCTTCGCGCTGCTGTTCCTCGCCAAGGGGCGCAGGCCCGTGCTCGTGGCGAAGAGCCGCCACGGGCCGGAGGCGGACTGGAACCGCCACGGCCACGACATCGCCCACCTCGTGGAACACGTCGAGACGCGCTGGAAGACCGACTATCCGGCCGGCCTGTCGTGGCACGTCCTCGACGCACCGGACGCACGCCGCGACGATCTGCTGCAGGCGCCGGTGCTGTGGATCTCGGGCCGCGACGCGTTCGACCTCGGAGCCGACGCGGCGGCGAGGCTGCGCGGCTACATCGACGAGGGGGGCTTCGTGTTTGCCGAGGCCTGCTGCCCCAAGAGCGGGGACTTTGACGCGCGGTTTCGCGCGTTCGTGCGCGAGATGTTTCCCGAGCCGGAGTACGACCTCCACCTGCTCCCGCCGGAGCATCCGGCGTGGAATGCCGAGGAGATCGTCCCGCCCGAGCTGCATCGACCGCTGCTCGGTGTCGACTACGGCTGCCGCACCTGCCTCGTCTACGCGCCGCCGGGCGACGCCGCGGGGCCCGGTCCGCCCGTGCCGAGCCTCTCGTGCCTCTGGGAACTCGGCGGCCCCTCCCGCGCTGCACTCGCTCCGGGGGTGCGGCGCGAGGTCGATGCGGCGCTCGCGATCGGGGCGAACGTGCTCGCGTATGCCACGAACCGGGAGGTGAAGCGCAAGGACGAGCTCTTCGCGCTCGCGCCGGCGGATGACCGGCCCGCCGACGACTTCTCCCGGGGCCAGCTCACGATCGGCAAGCTCAAGCACGGTGGCATGTGCGATGCCGCCCCGGCCGCCCTCGCCAACATCCTGCGGGCGGCCGCCCGCGAGGTGGGGATCCGTGTCGACGACGCCCCGGGCCAGATCGATCCCTCGGACGAGAGGCTCTTCGATCATCACCTCGTGTTCATGCACGGACGGCAGGGATTCTCGTTCGACGCCCCGCGCCGCGAGCGGCTCGCGACGTTCCTCGAGCGTGGCGGCATGCTGCTGGCCGACAGCGTGTGTGCGGCCTCGTCCTTCACGCAGGCGTTTCGGACCGAGATCGCCGCGATGCTGCCGGATCACAGGCTCGAGGAGATTCCCGCGGACGACCCGATCTTCACCGCCGCCGAGTATGGCGGCTACGACATCCGCGAGGTGACACTGCGCGAGCCGGCCGGGGGCGGGGACGCGGCCCTCGGCGTCCGCAAGCGCACCATCACGCCGCGACTGGAGGGCGTGCGCATCGGTGACCGCTGGGCGGTGATCTTCTCACCCTTCGACCTCTCGTGTGCCCTCGAGAAGCAGAACTCGATGGAGTGCACGGGCTACGGTCGCGACGACGCCGAGCGGATCGCACTCAACGTCCTCCTCTATTCACTGAATCACTGATGCCCCGACCGCGTCACGGCGTCAGCGTTCCTCGCTCCCACCGGTCATGTGGCTGGCGTAGTAGAGGAGCGTGAGGACGCTCTCGAGCGTGGCGGCGACGTAGGTCCATGCGGCCGCGTTGAGCACGCCGTTGACGGCCGGCATCTCCGCCGCGGGCACGATGCCGAGGGAGACCAGCTGTGCCTTGGCGCGGTTGCTCGCGTCGAACTCGACCGGCAGGTTCACGAGCTGGAAAAACACGACCGCTCCGAACAGGGCGAGCCCGAGCCAGGCGACGGGCTTGAGCGCCATCGCGAGGCCGATGATGAACACGAAGAGTCCGATGCTGCTGCCGACATTGGCCACCCCGACGGCCGCGTTGCGGACGGCCATCAGCGAATATCCCTGCGCGTCCTGGAGGGCATGCCCCGCCTCGTGCGCCGCGATCCCGACGGCGGCCAGCGAACGCTTGTCGTACACCTCCGCCGACAGCCGGAGCACCTTCTTCTGGGGGTCGTAGTGGTCGGTCAGCGTGCCGGGGACAGCCTCGATCTCGACGTCGGTGGCGCCGGCGGAATCGAGGATGTAGCGTGCAGCGGCGGCTCCGGTGAGGGGAGCCGGTTCCTGGGAGGCCGCCGCGAAGGACGCCCGCACCCGCCACTGGGCCCACATCGCCAGCAGCACGGCCGGAGCGATCGCGACGAAGTACAGCGGGTCGAAAATCATGGGCGGGTTCCTGTGGAATGAACGCAGACCGTCGGCATTCGAACCGGACGTATTCTAGACGGGCGGCGGGCGTCGATCGTCCGTCGCACTCCCAGACCCCACCCGCCCGTTTCGCCGATGGGCCCGGCCGATCCCATGTACTAAGTGCCCCCCGTCCGGCCTGTTCGCTCCGGCCCCACGTTCGCTCCGGCGTCGCTGGCACGGCCCACGATGGCGGGATCGTGCACCGTCATGCTCGCGTTGATCGCGATGCTCGTCCTGTCCGTGGCGGGCTGCACGACGGGCGCGGGCTCATCGGCTGCCGCCGCGGGTCAGTCCGGCGAAAATCGTGCCGCGCTGTGTGCCCGGATCGACGCCGCGCTCGCCCACACGCGGGATGCCAGACGACTCGACGCGTCGGGGCACGGCGCGTGGCAGGGGGTGCACGGCAGCCTCGCATTCGGTGACGCGCTGCCGATCGCCCATGACGGCGACGAGGGCTCCGCCCTGCGCTACCTGCTCGACGGGGGATCGCTCGAGGGCTGGATCCTGCGATCCGACGCGGACGGCCTGCTCGCCGTCGTCGAGCCGGGGAGCACCATGGGGCAGGGGCATCCCGACCAGTGGATCGGATACCTCTCGCAGTGCGGCGTGACGAACGCGACCGCCGGACCCGCCGGCCGGGTGACCGGGGGACTGCCTCTCGACACGCCGCTCGTCGTACGGGAACGCCGCCACACGCTCGCGACGCTGCTCGATCGTGCGAAGCGAGACATTCGCCCGGGCCAGGAGGCCACCTGGACGCTCATGGCGCTCTCGGCGTACGAGCACCCCGACGCGGCCTGGACGGCAGGTGACGGCACGAAGTGGGACGTGGAGCGCGTGGTGGGCATGGAGGCGGAGGCCGAGATCTTTCGCGCCGCGTGCGGCGGGGCGCATCGACTCTACGGGCTCGCGGCGGCACTCGACGCGCGACGCCGCGCGGGGCTCCCGACCGACGCGGCCGGCAGTGGATGGGAGGCGGCCGAAGCGGTGCTCGGCGACTGCATCGAGCGTGCCCGACGATTCCAGCAGGCGGACGGCAGCTTCTCCACGCACTCCTTCGAGAGGCCGGGCACGTCGCCCGACGTGTTTTCGAGACTTTCCGCAACAGGGCACGTGTTCGAGGTGCTGGCGCTCGCACTCGATGACGAACGGCTCGCGGAACCCTGGGTCACCCGGGCGGCGGAGCGGCTCGTCACGCTGCTCGAACGCACGGCGGACATCGACGTGGAGTGTGGCGGGCTCTACCACGCCGCCCACGGCCTCGCCATCTACCGGTCGCGTGTCTGTCGGTGAGTGACGCCTTCGCACGGCGGAAAACGACCGTGGCTCAGTGCCGCGCCGAGAGGCCCGAACGGACCGCGTCGACGAGCACCGCGAGGTCGCCGTGCCAGTCGATGGTGGTGCTCGTCTGCGCGTGGAGGTCCTTCCACTGCGCCGTGCCGGCCGCGAGTTCATCGGAGCCGATCATGAGCGCGGTCGGAAACCCCCGCTTCGCCGCCAGCTTCAGCTGCTGCCCGAGCTTGCGAGGCTCGGGATACAGCTCGACCGCCACGCCTCCGGCCCGCAGCGCCGCAGCGATCCGCAGGTAGTCGGCGAGGTGCCGCTCGTCGAAGTACGGCAGGAACACATCCGCCGGCGTCTCCCGCGCATCGAGGCAGCCGAGCTCCTCGAGCCCTGCCAGGAGCCGGTCGAGGCCGAGCGACGCCCCGATGCCGGGCAGCGGCTGCTTCGTGTACAGACCGGCGAGATCGTCGTATCGCCCGCCGGAGCACACGCTCCCGAGCGTGGGCAGATCGTCGAGGAACGTCTCGAGGACGAGCCCCGTGTAGTAGTCGAGGCCCCGGGCGATCGACGGATCGACGGCCAGCCGCCCCCCCTCGACACCCCCCTGCTCCGCCCGCTCCACGAGGACGCGGAGCGCGGCCACGCCCGTGCGACCGATCTCCGTCTCGCCTACGAGTCGCTCGAGGGCGGCGAGCACCGTGGCCGGCGGACCCGTGAGGCTTGCCATCTCGAGGAGCGTCGCGACCGCGTCGGCGCCCACTCCCTGCGCCGCCAGTTCGGCCGCGACCGATTCGGCGCCCACCTTCGCCAGCTTGTCGAGGCTCCGCAGCACGTGCGGGCCGCGTGCGGCGAGCCCGAGCCGCGTGAGGATGCCGGTGAGTACGCGGCGGTCATTCAGCCTGATCGTGAACCGCTCGATCCCGATCGCCACGAAGAGGTCGTGCACGACGAGCACCATCTCGAGATCGGCGACCGGACTCGTCGTGCCGATCGTGTCGAAGTCGCACTGCACGAATTCCCGGTAGCGGCCGCGCTGCGTGTTTTCACCGCGCCAGACCGGCGCCATGTGGTACCGCTTGAAGGGCAGTCCGAGCTCATGGACGTGCTGCGCGGCGAAGCGTGCGAAGGGCACGGTCAGATCGAACCGCAGGCCGACGTCGCGGCCGCCGTGATCGCGGAATCGATAGAGCTGCCGGTCGGTCTCCTCGCTCCCCTTGCCGACGAGGATCTCCAGGTACTCGAGCGCCGGCGTGTCGATCGGCGCGAAGCCGTACGACCGATAGACGCGGCGCGCGATGTCGAGCAGCTGCTCGCGCGCGAGCGCCTGGGCGGGGAGGTGGTCCCGAAATCCCTTCAGCGTGCGCGGTTCGATCATGCGGGGAAGCCTGTCCGTCGCGAAGCGGTCGCTCGTCGGTCGCCGGGACGGACGGCCGACGACCGCGGGCTCGATGCTCAGAGAATGGGAAGCAGTGCCGGCTTCGGGCCACGAATCGACCTGCCGCGGCTCTTCCGGCGCCGGCCGTCGCCGATCCGGTCGCCATCCGGCCCGAGCACCGCGTCCATGTCCTCCACCACCTGCTCCGGCGTCTCGAAGTAATGGTCGTAGACCCAGTCGTCCTCGTACTCGCACTCGTCGGTGGTGTAGGCCCGGCAGATGTCGGGACGCGTCTCGTAGATGCCGCACCGATGGTCGTCCCGCAGGTGCTTGCACGTGGTGTGCACGCACATGTACCAGTCCCCCTCCTCGGTGAAGACGGTGGCATGATCGTGCAGCAGGAACCAGCGGATGTAATCGAACTCCTCGCGGGTGGTCGGCGTCTCGAGGGGCAGGGCGAAGTAGTTGCAGCACTTCGCGGTGCAGAACTCGCAGAGCACGCGGTCCTGCGGAACGTCCTCGCGCTTGGGCTTGGACGGCAGGATCGGCAGGACGACGTCGGCGGTGGACACGGGACTGCTCCTCGGAAGGATCGGAAATCGGGACCCGATCACGGGACCATATATATAGCGGGCGTCGGCCGCATCGCGACGCCGGCGCGGAGATCCGTCGATCCCCACGGGTGCACGGCACCGGCGTCGTGTAGACTGCCGCCGTCGCGGCTGACGCGATCACGATCCACGGCCGCACGGCGGCGGGTGGTCATCCAGGCCAGGAAGGGAGTCCATCGTGCCCAAGCGCTGGCACGTCCGTCCCCACGACCGTGCCGTCGTCGCGGCACTCGAGCGCCGGGCTGGCGTGCCGCCGCTCGTCGCCTCGCAGCTGGTCGCCCGCGGCATCGACGATGCCGAGCACGTGCGGACCTTCCTCTCGGGCTCGCTGACCGATCTCCACGACCCCGAGACGCTGCCGGGCGTCTCCGACGCTGCCGATCGGATCCTCGCCGCGGTCCGTGCCGGCCGGAAGGTGGTGGTGTACGGCGACTACGACGCCGACGGGATGTGCGCGACGGCCATCCTCGTGGGCTGCCTCGACGCGCTTGCGGACGATGCCTCGCACGCACCGAGTTGGTATGTGCCGGATCGTCTGGAGGAAGGCTACGGGCTCAACTCCTCCGCGCTCGAGCGGCTGCGCGCCGATGGCGCCGATCTCGTCGTCACGGTGGACTGTGGCATCGCCAGCGTCGCCGAGGCCCACCGAGCCCGCGAGCTCGGGCTGGAACTCATCGTCACCGACCATCACGCCTTCGGCGACGAGCTGCCCGCCGCAGACGTGCTCGTGCACCCGCGGTTGCCGAGCCGATCGGCACCCTTCGGCGAACTGTGCGGTGCCGGCGTGGCCTTCAAGCTGGCGTGGGCGATCGCGACGCGGGCGAGCGGCGGACGCCAGGTGACCCCGCGGCTTCGCGAGATGCTGTTGCGCTCGATCGGGCTGGCAGCCCTCGGCACGGTCGCCGACGTCGTGCCGTTGCTCGGCGAGAATCGGCTCCTCGTGCGACACGGCCTCGACAGCCTGCGGCAACGGGGCGGTGCCGGACTGACGCGACTCGTCGAACTCGCCGGCCTCGCCGACCGCTCGCGCCTGGAGAGCGAGGACATCGCGTTCCGGCTCGCCCCGCGACTCAACGCCGCCGGCCGGATGGGCCATGCGGCGCGTGGCGTCGAACTGCTGACGACCACCGACCCGGGCCGCGCCGTCGCGCTGGCGGACTTCCTGCACGAGCTCAATGCCCAGCGCGAGACGGCCGAGAGGAGCATCACGCTCGCGGCCACGAAACAGGCGCTCGAGCGGTTCGAGCCGGACACCGACGCCGCGCTCGTGCTCGCCGACCGCGGCTGGCAGGCGGGCGTGATCGGGATCGTCGCCGGCCGCCTCGCGGAGCGCTGGCACAGGCCGGTCGTGATGATCGCCCAGGATCCGCTCGGCACGCGCCCCGCGACGGGCAGCGTGCGCAGCGTGCCGGGGTTCGACGTGCATGCCGCGCTGCACGCCTGCCGGGAGCATCTGGTGACCTGCGGCGGCCACGCGGCGGCCGCCGGGTTGCGGATCGAGGACGGGGCCATCGAGGCGTTTCGCGAGGCGTTTCGGGCCGAGGTGGATCGCCGGCTGCCCGACTCGCTCCGGCGCGCCGAGATCGTGCTCGACGGCGAGACGACGCTCGCTGGCGTGACGCTGGACGCGGTCGAACAGATCGAGCGGCTGGCCCCGTTCGGACAGTCCAACCGGCGGCCGGTGCTCTGCGCCTCGAGCAT
>JBJTBO010000426.1:0-4763 GCA_046091445.1 Planctomycetaceae bacterium
CCGACGCGCACGCCTGGGACCTCGGCGGCGCGTTCGCCCGCGTGCTCGCTAAGCGGGACACGCGCCGGCCGCGGCAGATCGTCCATGACGACCCCCCGCTCGAGGTGCACATGGCGCGGGTCGAGTCGCTCGTCCGCGAGCGGGGGCGGCTGGCATTCGGCGAACTCTTCGACGACGATATGTCCCGGTCGCGGATCGTCGGGCTGTTTCTCGCGGTGCTCGAGCTCGTCCGACGGGGGCGGCTGACGACCCGTCAGGACCGCCTCTTCGGCGACATCTGGCTCGGCCCGTCGCGCGGGGCGGGCGCCGAGCGACTCTCCGCCAGCCCAGTCCCGTTCGACGACGCATGATCGACAACGCCCCCTTCCGCACCCTCGCGCACAAGGGGCTCACGGTTGAGGGCTACTCGCGCGCCGCCGTGCAGAGCTGCTGGCGGATTCCCGAGCTCAAGCTCGGCTTCGACCTCGGCGCGCAGCCCTGGGGCTTCATGGCGACCCAGACGTGGTTCGTCTCGCACACGCACCTCGACCACATCGCGGCGCTGCCCGTCTATGTCGCACGGCGGCGCATGATGAAGATGGAGCCGCCCACGATCTACCTGCCCGAGACCGCGATCGAGCCGGTCGAAAAGCTGCTGCGCGCCGTCTCGCGCCTCGACCGCGGGCGACTGCCCTGCACGCTCCTGCCCGCGCGGCCCGGGGACGAGATCGAGCTGTCGCGCGAGCACGTCGTCACCGTCTCGGCCACCTGCCACACGCTCCCCAGCGTCGGGTTCGTCGTCTGGGATCGCCGCCGCAAGCTCAAGCACGAGTATCAGGGCCTGCCGGGGGAACGGATCCGTGACCTGCGGCTCTCGGGCGTGGACGTGACGCACGAGAAACGGGCGCCACTGGTCGCGTATCTGGGGGACAGCTCGCCCGAGGGGCTCGACCGCTGCCCGGCCATGTTCGAGGCGATGATCCTCATCACGGAACTGACGTTCGTCGCCCACAACCACCGCAAGGACCGCATCCACAAATACGGCCACATGCACCTCGACGATCTGCTCGCGCGGCGGGAGCGGTTCCACAACGAGGTGGTGATCGCCACGCACTTCTCCACGCGCTACACCGACGACCGGATCCGACGGATTCTCGCGAAGCGGCTGCCCGACATGCTCGAGGGCCGGCTGCACATCTGGCTGTGAGGGGCTTCGGGGGGACCGACGCGATGATGGCCTGCCGCCCGTGCGTGACGACCCACGCCCTAGCGTTCATCCTGCTGGCGACGATCCCTCCCGGATCGCTGGCCGCGGAGACGCTGCCCCCGCTCATCGGCGGCAAGGCCCCGACGAACCTCGACGAGCTCTGGGCCGGCTTCGATCCGCGCGAGGAGCCGCTCGAGGACGAGATGCTGCACGAGTGGGAGCAGGACGGCGTGGTCTGTCGCGTCGTTCGCTACCGCGTCGGCGTGTTCAAGGGCGCGCCCGCGACCATCGCGGCGTTCTACGCGTTTCCGCAAGGCGGCACGACGCTCCCCGCGATCCTCGAACTGCACGGCGGCGGCCAGTCGGCGTCGCTCGCGAGCGTGGTGACGTGGGCCCGGCGCGGGTACGCGGCCCTGTCGCTCAACTGGGGCGGCAACAGGATGGCGATCGGCCGCGAGGTGTGGGACGGGCCGCAGACCGACTGGGGCAGACTCGATGCGACGCATCCTCCGCAGCGCAACACGGCGAACCACTTCGCAGGTCCACTCGCGCCCGACGACTTCACGCTCGACGCGGTCGAGTCGCCGCGGAACAGCAGCTGGTTCCTCGTGCTCCTGGCCGCCCGCCGCGCGGTCACCTTTCTCGAAGAGCGGCCGGAGGTGGACGCCGCGCGGATCGGGGTCCGCGGCCACTCGATGGGAGGCAAGCTCACGATCAACCTCGCGGGCATCGACGAGCGGATCAGGGTGGCCGTGCCGTCGTGCGGGGGCTCGGGGGACGTCGTGGATGGCGACGGGTCGGTGCCCGGCGGGAAGCGGGACGCACGCACGGCGCTCGAGCGCGCCTGCATTTCCGACAACGCGTACCTCCCGCGCGTCACCTGCCCGGTGCTCTGGCTGTCGCCGACGAACGATTTCCATGCCCACATCGATGCGATGGCATGGAACTGGCGGGGACTGCCCGATGACCGCCTGCGCTTCAGCATCTCGCCGCACCTCAATCATCGTCACGTGGACGAGCACGCGGTCACCGAGTGGCTGTGGTTCGACCAGCATCTGCGGAACGCGGCGTTCAGGCTGCCGCAGACGCCGGGGATCGACCTGCAACTCGAGACCACCGGGGGTGTGCCACGGGTCGTCGTCACGCCCGACCGGTCGCAGCCCGTGCGTCGCGTGGACGTCTACTACGCGATCGATCCCCACGCGCTCACGCGATTCTGGCGGGATGCGACGGCCGTCGAGGTCGATGGTCGCTGGCAGGCCGACTGTCCCGTGATGAATCTCGACGAGCCGATCATCGCCTTCGCGAACGTCGTCTACGACGCGCCGGAGGCGTACCGGGCGGCATCGCAGATGACGGACAACGGGCTCGCCGGCGGCTTCGTCATCAGTTCACGCCTGCGTTCGGCCGGTCCCGCGGCACTGCGGGCCGCCGGCGTGAAGGCCACCGACCGGCCCGACCGGGTCGTCGACGACGGGACCCGCGGCTGGCACGACTGGTATCGGCTGAACTGGGGGCATCCGCCCCTGTGGGCGGCCACCACCCGCAAGCTCAAGGACCCGAAGTGGCGCGGCCCCGACGGAGCGAGGCTCGCCTTCGAGATCATCTGCGAGCGCGACAACGAGCTCTTCCTGACCTTCACGACCAACGCATGGGGCGCGATGGTGCCCGGCAAGCCCCCCATCGACTATGCGGTCGTGAAGCCGCTCCGTGGCTCCCCGGACTGGCAGAGCGTGTCGGTGCGTCTCGAGGAGCTCGTGGCCACCGATCCGGCCGTCACCGCGCCGCCCACCGACTGGCGGACCGTCACCGAGTTCACGATCTCGCCCAGCGGCACGACGGTGCGGGACGGCGAGAAGGTGAAGGGGGACGGCACGGCGTGGGTGGGCCCACGCACGATCCGCAACCTCCGCTGGGAGGGAGGCGAGTATCCCCGCCATCCGACCACCGGTGCCACGGCCGACCCGCACGACTTCCGGAGGAACTTCGACGACGCGATCAGGAGATCGCTCGAGCAGGAGAAGCTCGACGTGAAGTGACGCCGCCCGGAAGCGGGTTCCGGGCGGCGCTCGGGCCTGCCCGCACCTCCGAGTGAACGTCGGTCGGGACAACCGCAGTGAACGGCCGGGCGAGCCCGTCCGGGCCACCCCGGCGCACGGGTAGCATGACTGGATGAAGCCCCGTCACGCCTACGTTCACGTGCCGTTCTGCCGGCATCGGTGCGGGTACTGCGACTTTTCGCTCGTCGCGGGCCGTGACGACCTGATCGACCGGTACTTCGCGGCGCTCGCGGTGGAACTGGAGCGCGTGCGCGAGCCGCTCGATCTCGACACGCTCTACCTCGGCGGCGGCACGCCGTCGCATCTCGGGCCCGACGGGCTCGAGCGGCTGTTCGGCCTGCTGCACGCGTCGCTCAGGCCCGTCGCCGGCGCGGAGGTCTCGATCGAGTGCAACCCCGAGGACGTGTCGGAGCCGATCGCCGCCGCGCTGCATGCCTGCGGCGTCACGCGGGCGAGCCTCGGCGCGCAGTCGCTCGACGCCGTCACGCTGCGCTCCCTCGACCGCAGCCATGCTCCCGACGATGTCCGCCGGGCCGTCGCGCTGCTCGGTGACCGGGGCCTCGCCGTGAACATCGACCTCATGACGGCGGCGCCGGGGCAGTCGCTCACCGCCGTCGAACGCGACCTCGACGCCGTGATCGCGATCGGGCCGCAGCATGTCTCCGTGTACTGCCTGACGTGGGAGAAGGGCACGGCCTTCGAGGGCCTCAGGCGCACAGGCGCGCTCGCCGCGGCGGACGAGGGCGACGAGCGGGCGATGTTCGAGGCGGCGATCGACCGGCTGGAGGCCGCCGGCTACGAACACTACGAGGTCTCCAACTTCGCCCGCCCCGGCCACCGCTGCCGCCACAACGAGGCCTACTGGGACTGCCGCCCCTGGGAGGCCTTCGGCCCCGGCGCCGCCCGGTTCGACGGTCGCACCCGGACCACGAATCACCGCAGCCCCGTCACATGGATGGCGAAGGTGCTCTCCGGCGACGACTTCACCGGCGACACGGACGCGATGGACGACGATGCCGCCGCCCGCGAGCGGCTCGTGGTGGGCCTGCGTCGCCGTGCGGGCGTCGACCGCACCGCCTTCCGCGCGGCGAGCGGCCTCGACCTCGACGCCCTCGCCGGCCCGGCTGTCACGAGATGGGTCGGGCAGGGCCTCGCCAGCGACGACGGCCAGACGATCCGCCTGACCCGCACGGGCCTGCTCGTCTCGGACGGCCTGTGGGGCGACATCCTCGATCCGTGAGGGTTCAGCGAGGGGCTGCCCATCCCCTCGAGCCGGCGTAGACGGCAAGCGGAGACAGGATGTCGAAGCGTAGACGTCTTCGAGCGAGCGAAGGTCAGGATGACCGGAGCGAGCGTCCGGCGAGAGGGCGTGGGCAGCCCCGAGCGCGGGCGATGCCTCACCCCTTGTCGAGCGCCGAGGTCAGGTCGAGGATCGCCTTCTTGCCGTCCGCGAAATACATGAGCGTGTTGTCGGCGGCGAAGTGGGGATTGGGGATGCCCGCGAAGCCCGGCGCCAG
>JBJTBO010000427.1:0-3849 GCA_046091445.1 Planctomycetaceae bacterium
CGCCGCGCCGGACGGCTCGGTCATGGCGCCCCACCGGGTGGCAGCGGTGCGCCGCTGCGCGGGTCGGCCAGCGACTCGGCGCCGAAGCGGACCCCGCTGAAGTCATGGCGGCGGCGGTGGCCGCCGGGCACGGCGACGGACACGGCCCCGGCGGCGCCGGCCGCCCGACAGCCCGCTGCGGAGTCCTCGAGCACGAGCATCCGGGCCGGATGCACGCCGAGACGTGCCGCCGCCGTCTCGTAGATCTCGGGATGCGGCTTGCCGCGCGTCACGTCGGCAGCGAGATGCTCCGCCGCCGCGTCGACCGTGGGGCCACTGTCGGGAGAGGTCATCGAAAAAACCCCGTCTTCACGCTCGCCAGCGGCACGCCGCCCGTCCGGTGACGCCGCTCGTATGATGCCATGCGGCCTCCGTTCCGTGTCTCGGCCGCCCCTGAGCACACCGCGAGAGCGAGCAGCCATGCGACTACCCGCGGCGACCGCCGACTCCGGGGCAGGCCCCGTCGCATGGCACGCCCTGCCGCCGGCGGACGTGGCCGCCCGGCTGGACACCGACGCCGACCGGGGCCTGTCCGCGGCCGAGGCGGCCCGACGGCTCGACGCGCTCGGCCCGAACGTCCTCCGCGAGTCGGCTCCGGAGGCGTGGTGGTGGCGGCTGCTGCGACAGTTCCGGGAGCTCGTCATCTGGATTCTCCTCGCGGCGGCCGTGGTCGCCGGCCTCATGGGAGACTGGGCCGACACGGCGGCCATTGCGGCGATCGTGCTCGTGAACGCGATCATCGGCTTTCTGCAGGAGGATCGCGCCGCGCACGCCCTCGCCGCGCTCGAGCGGATGAGCGCGCCGGTGGCGAAGGTGGTCCGGGGAGGGGAGCGGCGCACCTGTCCGGCGCGCGAGCTCGTGCCGGGTGACCGGATCGAGCTCGAGGCCGGCGACAGCGTGCCGGCCGACGCGCGGCTCCTCGGCGGCTTCGGGCTCCGGGTGCAGGAGTCGGCCCTGACCGGTGAGAGCGTGCCGGTCGAGAAGGATGCCGCCGCGACACTCCCGCCGGGCACACCGCTCGGCGATCGTCGCACGATCGTGCATGCCGGGACGGTGACGGCGGCAGGCCGGGGCGAGGCCCTCGTCATGGCCACCGGCATGAACACCGAACTCGGCCGGATCGCCGGACTCCTCGACCGCGCCGCGCCCCAGGCCACGCCGTTGCAGCGTCGGCTCGGCGAGCTCGGCCGCGTGCTCGTCGTCGTGTGCCTCATCGTGGTCGGTATCGTCTTCCTCCTCGAGGTCGCACGCGGGAGGCCCGTGGCCGAGGTGCTCATGCGGGCGGTGAGCCTCGCGGTGGCCGCGGTGCCCGAGGGCCTCCCCGCGGTCGTGACGGTCGTGCTCGCGATCGGCCTGCAGCGGATGGTCGCCCGCAACGCGCTGGTGCGCCGGCTGCCCGGCGTGGAAACGCTCGGCAGCGTCACCGTGATCTGCTCCGACAAGACCGGCACGCTCACGCGCAACAAGATGACCGTGCGCGAGATCGTGACGGCCGGCGGCCGGTACCGGGTGACCGGCGGCGGCTACGCGCCCCACGGGGAGTTTTTCCGCGTGGCGGATGAGGGGGCCGCGACGGCTCCGGAGGACGTCGTCGCGGCGCCCCGCGACGATCCCGACCTCGGCCGCCTCCTGACGATCGCGGCGCGGTGCAACCATGCGACGGTGCAGCCGAGTCGGGGCGCCGGATGGGAGGTGCTCGGCGACCCGACGGAGGGCGCGCTCGTCGTGGCGGCGCTCAAGGGGGGCGTACCGCGGGAGAACCCGTCCGAGCCCGTCGTCTTCGAGCTGCCCTTCGACTCGGATCGCAAGCGCATGAGCGTCGTCGTGCACCGCATGGACGGCACGCACGGTCTCGACACGAAGGGGGCCACGGAGACGGTGCTGCCGCGCTGCGTGGCGGAACGCGTCCGCGGGCGGACGGTGCCGCTCACCGACGACCGGCGCCGCGCGATCCTCGCGGCGGCCGAGGCGCTCGCGCAGCGGGCGCTGCGCGTGCTGTCCCTCGCCTGCCGCGACCTGGCCGCGGACGAGACGTTCGAGGCCGGACCGCAGCGCCTGGAGCGCGATCTCGTGCACGTCGGACTCGTCGGCATGATCGACCCGCCACGCGACGAGGCCCAGCGGGCCGTGGCGCGGTGCCGCACCGCCGGCATCCGTCCCGTGATGATCACGGGCGACCATCCCGCCACGGCGCTGGCGATCGGCCGCGAACTCGGGCTGGCGGAGCACGACGGTCGGGCCGTCACCGGCACGGACCTGGACGCCCTGTCCGACGAGCGGCTGGCCGCGGAGGTGGCGGAGATCGCCGTCGACGCGCGGGTCTCCGCGGAGCACAAGCTGCGCGTGGTGAACGCCTGGCGGCAGGCCGGGCAGGTGGTCGCCATGACGGGCGACGGCGTGAACGACGCGCCGGCGGTGAAGGCCGCCGACATCGGGATCGCCATGGGGATCGCGGGCACCGACGGACTGCCCGCCCTGGCGCTGGGGCTCGAGCCGCCGGAGGACGACATCATGGATCGGCCGCCCCGGCCGCCGCGCGCCCCGGTCATCACGTGGGGCCGCGGCGCCCTCATCCTCGCGCACGGGGCACTCGTGGCCGTCGCCGTCCTCACGGCCTTCTGGCTCACGTGGCGCGGTGCGGAGGACGAGCGTGCGATCGGACATGCGCAGACCGTCACCTTCTGCACGGCCGCGTTCGCCCAGCTCTTTTTCGCGATCGGCTGCCGCAGCGACCGCGTCACGGCGTTCCGGCTCGGGTTCCTCGCCAACCCGGCCCTGCTCGCGGCCATCACCGTCTCGGCGCTGTTGCAGGTCGCCGTCGTCACGCTCCCGTTCGCGCGGCCCGTCTTCGAGGTGGGCACCGAGGTGCGCCATGAATGGCTGATCGTGCTCGGCCTGTCGCTCCTGCCCCTCACGGTCATCGAGGTCGCGAAGTGCCTGGGAGGCGGGGCGCGGCTCAGTCTGCCGACGAGACCGTGGAGCGACGGTCCTGTCCGCTCGCCGCCGTGAACGCCGCAAGCGAGGCGAATGAGCGACCCCGCCACTGGAAGATCGGGGCCACGGCCCCCGTGCCGAGGCGGTAGCGCTGGTCCTCCAGCCGGTTCCTCCGCGCGGCCGGCTCGACGGTGAGCAGGCGGCCGTCGGCGGACGACTCGACGTCGTTGTCGCGCACGGTGTTGTCGGAGGCGTACTGGATCCAGACCTGCCCGTGGCCGGTGCCGAGCGTGTCGTTGCCTGCGATCACGTTTCCCGTGAACGTGCTCAGCCTGGTCCGCCCCACGCCGGGGCCGTAGCCGCCGAAGACGAGGCCGGCCTTCTCGTTCGCGCGGAGGGTGTTGCCGGTCACCGTGACGCGGACAGCGTCGAACCCGCGATGCTCCGCCCCGACCTCGATGCCGAGATCGTTGCCGACGCAGGTGTTGCCCGTGATGCGGATGCGACGCGCGCCGTCCACGTAGATGCCGGCCGCGAAGCCGCCCCCGTAGCTCGAGCGGGCCCGCTCCACGAGGTTGCCGACCACGACGCCGTCGCGTGGCACCGCGCTGCGATGGACGTCTCGCTCGCCACCGATGATGTCGATGCCGATGTTGTCCACGTCGTGCACGTGGTTGTCGGCGATCCTGAAGGCCGCGACGTTGCCGCTGACGACGAGGGCCTCGCTCGGGGCCACGGCCCCGTCGTGAATGACGTTGCCCGCCACCGTGAGATTCCGGATCGGGACGCGGCGCGTGCCGAAGACGCCGATGCCCATCGAGCTGACGCCCCGCAGGTCGTGGATGAGGTTGTCGCGGATCTCGATGCCGGTGCCGG
>JBJTBO010000428.1:0-4842 GCA_046091445.1 Planctomycetaceae bacterium
GCCCCCATCCGCGCCATGACGCTCACAGACCGCGAAAAACCGCGCAACTCCAACGTCCTGATCCGAGGCGAAGCCCTCAACCGCGGACCCGTCGTCCCCCGCCATTTCCTCACCGTGTTGGGTGGATCCGAGCAAAAGCCCTACACCCATGGCAGCGGCCGGCTGGAGCTCGCTCAAAACATTGCCAGCCGCGACAACCCGCTCACCGCGCGCGTCTCCGTCAACCGGGTCTGGCACCATCTCTTCGCCCGCGGGATCGTCGGCACGCCGAGCAACTTCGGCCAGCTCGGTGACCGGCCGACGCACCCTGGACTGCTCGACACACTCGCCGTGCGGTTCATGGAAAACGGCTGGTCGACGAAGTGGCTCGTGCGCGAGATCGTGCTCTCGGCCACGTACCGTCTCTCGAGCCGGCCCGATGCCGGCAACCAGAGGATCGATGGCGACAATCTCCTGCTCTGGCGCATGACGCCCCGCCGACTCGAGTTCGAGGCCTGGCGCGACGCGGCCCTCGCGGTGTCGGGCCGGCTCGACCGCACGCCCGGAGGTCCGCCGCTCCTCGCCGACGGCACCGCCGAACTCCACCCCGAGAATCCCGCTCATGGCCGGCGCACGCTCTACTGCTTCGTGAGCCGCTTCAAACCGAATCCCACGCTCACGCTCTTCGACGTTCCCGAGCCGAACGTCACGAGCGAGAAGCGGACCGTGCCGACCAGCCCGCAGCAGCAGCTCTTCGCCCTCAACAGCCCCTTCATGGTGGCGATGGGCAAGGCATTCTCCGAGCGGCTCCTCCGCGAGGCCGATTCCGACGACGCGCGGATCGACCGAGGCTGGCGCCTGGCCTTCGCACGCGGGCCGACGCCCGAGGAGCGGCAGGCGGCACTCGACTACCTCGCGGCCACCGGCGGCGACTGGCCGCAGTTCTGCCATGCGCTGCTCATGTCCAACGAGTTCATGTTTCTCCCCTGACTCGCGAGGCTCCCGATGGAACCGCACGTCATCGCCCGCCGCGACCTGCTCGCCACCGCGGCCCAGAGCGTCGGCCTGCTCGGGCTCGCGACGACGCTGGGGAACGAGGCCACCGCCTCGGTCACCGGGCCGCTCGCGCCCCGGCCACCGCACTTTGCCCCGCGGGCACGGCGGATCATCCATCTGTGGATGAACGGCGGTCCCTCCCAGGTCGACACCTTCGACCCGAAGCCGGCACTCCAGACGTTCGCGGGCCAGCGCCCCGAGTCGGTCGTCAAGCTCACCACGGAACGCAAGACGAGCGTGCTCATGCCGTCGCCGTTTCGCTTCGCGCGGCATGGGAATTCAGGCATCGAGATCAGCGAGCTCTTTCCGCACGTCGCCCGCCACGCCGACGACCTGTGTGTCATCCGCTCGATGCACACGAACACGCCGGTCCACGAGGCCTCCAACTGGCTGATGTTCACGGGCTATCCGCAGCCGATCCGGCCGGCCTATGGGTCGTGGCTGCTCTACGGGCTCGGCGCGCTCAACGAGGATCTGCCGGGCTTCGTCGTGCTCGGCGAGGGGCAGCCGGTGAACGGCCCGTCGAACTGGAGCAGCCGTTTCCTGCCCGGCATCTACCAGGGCTGTCACGTGAAGGGCTTCGATCCACGGCAGGTGCTCGACAACCTGGCCGATCCGCACGCGGCGCCCGAGGCCCAGCGGCGACGGCTCGACTTCGCACAGCGGCTCAACGCCCTGCACCTGCGGACCATGGGAGCCGACAACGCCCTCACGTCGCGCATCGAGTCACTCGAACTCGCCTACCGCATGCAGGCGTCGGCCGCTGAGGCGTTCGACATCGGACGCGAGCCAGCCTGGCTCCAGGAACGCTATGGCGACCATGCGTTCGCGCGGAACTGCCTGCTCGCCCGCCGACTGCTCGAGCGGGGCGTCCGGGTCGTGCAGATCTACGCCGGCGCCGGACAGCCCTGGGACACGCACGGCAACAACGCCGCAGGACAGCAGACGCAGGCGAAGCTGGTCGACCGCCCCATCGCGGCGCTGCTCGACGATCTCAAGGGTCGCGGACTCCTCGACGACACGCTCGTGGTGTGGGGCGGAGAGTTTGGCCGCACGGCGACCACGGAAGGGAAGGACGGCCGCGACCACAACCACTATGGCTTCACGATGTGGCTCGCCGGCGGCGGCGTGCGCGGGGGCCACGTCCACGGAGCGACCGACGAGTTCGGGTTCGCGGCCGTCGAGAAGCGCGTGCACGTGCACGACCTGCACGCGACGATGCTCCACCTGATGGGGCTCGATCACGAGAAGCTCACCTACCGCTACAGCGGCCGCGACTATCGGCTGACCGACGTTCACGGCCGGATCGTGACGGAGGTACTCGCGTGAACGCGCTCCCGATCCCGTCGCACCTCGGTCCCGTGTGCCCGCGCCTGCCGGCCCTCGTCGCGAGGTCCCGCATGGTCCCGCCCGCGTGGCCGGGCTTCGCGGCAGGACAGGCCCCGTGGCCGCCGGCATGCTACGGCATGCGCGCTGCGACGCACGCTCAGAACATCCGGAGCATGTCGAAGCCGAGCATCGTCTGCTGATTGGCGACGCCGTCGTCGTAGGGCGCGCGTGGACCACCAGAGGGACCGCCGAAGAAGTCCCAGCGAAAGGCCGGTCGCATGAGGAAGTTGCCCGTGGGCGACCAGTTCGGACCGAGGGTCAACGAGTAGAAGTTGCCCGGGAGCGGGACGTGGTTGGGATTGCTCGGGCGGTTGAGCCCCACCCGCGTGCCGTCGGTGTCCTGAAACCACGCGAAGCGGGCGCCCCACGACCAGGCGTCGCTGACGCGGTAGTAGAGATACTGGTCGATGCCCGCCCAGAGCGCCGTGCCGCCATCGGCGAGGCCCTTCGACTGCGTGCCGCGCCACTGGTGGACGAGATACTCCCACCGGTCCGCCGGACGCACCTCGAAGATCAGGCTGTAGCGCGTGCGATTGGCCGCGGCGAGCACCGGCGCCGGCTGGAAGAGCGGCGAGAAGTCGTTGGCCTCGTTGCCCGTGATGATCGCAAACGAGGTGGCGAGCGAGTTATCGGAGTTCTTCACCCGCACGCGGCCGAGGAAGTTGGCAGCGCTGTAGGGGGATGCGAGGCCGTTCCAGCCGTTCACGAGACCGCCCTCGATCTCGAGGTGGTCCGTGGCATTCCAGTTGACCAGGCCGCCCCAGTGCGTGAACGGGCCGGCGAACTGATAGCTGTAGCTCTTGAGGTAGAAGAAGTTGCCGACCGCCGGCACGCCTTCGTAGCCCACGATCGTGTAGAAGTGGCCGAGCTTCAGGGAGAGATCCTGATTGCCCACCTCGGCGTAGAGCTGCGGGATCGCCAGGCCGTAGTACTCGCCACTGTTCCAGTCGCGTGGGCCGGGGTTCGTCTCCCAGCCGAGCGACATGGCGAGCGGGAAGTCCTCGCCATAGAGCAGGTCGGTCCGCGCACCGATGCCGTTCGAGCCGTCGGTGGGCAGGGTGCGCTCCGCGACGAGATAGACCTGGTTCATCATCGGCTCGTTCGCACGGTCCACCGCGTTGTAGGGCCCGTTGAACTTGCTCGCGGGGACGCCGAAGTTGCCGATGAAGCCGCCGTCGAGCCAGCCGTAGACGCCCCCCCGCTCCGACTCGCCGAAGAGGAACCACTCCTGCCCGCTCGGGATCACGCCGGTCATCACCTCGACCGTGAGCACCGGGTCGGACGACTCGAAGCCGCCCACCGTGCCGGGAACGCCGACAAACCCCTCGTCCTGGGCTCGCACCGACCCGTCCCCTGCCGCCCCCCATGCGCCGGCCACGACGAGGCCGAATGCCCACGCCTGCGCGGCCCATCTCCGCCCGCCACGCTCCGCCGAGCAGACCATTCGGAATCCTCCTCCGCGACGCCCGATCACCCCGTCGCATCTGCCATCGACCGGACGACCGTCACGACCTTCACGGTCGCCCGACCCGGAGGAAGAGTCGACGCCCGACGCACGGATGAACGCGATGCGACACGGGTCGCGCCGCCCCGGCTTGCCTCGCTTGACCCGACGCCCACACGGCCTGCCCGGCCGGTGCGCCATTTCGGACACAAGGCGCGCATCGGCGTGACGCCCCGCACCCCGTGATAGGGCGCGCCGCGCGCGACGGGTACGATGCCGCGGGCGGACGCCGCTTCCGCAGCACCCGTGGCACGAGGACTCCCATGGCTCCCATCGGCCGGTGGCGCGACCACCTGACCACGTGGCTCGTGGTGCTCGCGCTCCCGATCGCCCACGCTCCGCGCGCGGTCACCGCGGCCGATGCCCCGCTGCCGTCGTGGCACGACGGTCCGGCGAAGCGGGCCATCCTCGGGTTCGTGCGGCGGGTGAGCGACGAAGCGTCGCCCGATCACGTGCCCGAGACGGAGCGCATCGCCGTCTTCGACAACGACGGCACGCTCTGGCCCGAGGTGCCACTCCCTTTTCAGGTGGCCTACATCACCGACACGCTGCGGCGGCGACTCGATGGTGATCCTTCGCTGCGGAGCGATCCGATGGTCACGGCGCTGCTCGCGGGCGACGTCGCGACGCTGATGCGCGGTGACCGCCACGAGGGACTGCTGCACGTCGCCGCCCTCACGCACGGCGACCTGACGGTGGACGATTTTCGCAGCGCCGTGACGGACTGGCTCGCCACCGCCCGTCATCCGCGCCTGGGCCGTCGTTACGACGAACTCACCTACCTCCCCATGCAGGAGGTCCTGAAGTTCCTGCGCGACCATGGGTTCAAGACGTGGATCGTGTCCGGAGGCGGGGCCGACTTCATGCGGGTCTGGTCGGAACGGGTGTACGGAGTGCCTCCCGAGCAGGTCGGG
>JBJTBO010000429.1:0-4987 GCA_046091445.1 Planctomycetaceae bacterium
CTTGGCGATGTTGTTCGGCTCGCGGGCCGCGCGCATCGCGTAGAGTTGGGTGTTCGTGATCGGCAGCCCGTGTTCGGCTTCGGCGTCGGCGAGGGCGAGCCACGCCTGTCGCCAGAGGCGATAGCGGTGGTTGTCGCTCCAGAGGCCGGCCATGGCGGCGGAGGCATACCGAGCCGCCAGCGGGTTGTCCCAGCGCTCGTGCGGATCGGCGGCAGGTCGTGGGTCCACGGGATGCTCCGCGTCGGGATGGTGAAGGAGGGGGGCGATCGAGGGGAGGGATCGCGACGGTCGTCACGATCGGCGGGGCGGCTGGGCGTCGGCCCGCCGCGTCATCTTGCAGAAGAGTCGCTCGAGTGCCAGTCGCGACCGCAGACCTCGGGAGGCCTCGCCCTTGAGCGACAGATCGAGGTCGAGCAGCCACAGGGGCAGCTCCCGGGCGCGACGTGGCCCCAGCTGCGAGAGCGCCGCGCGGGCCTGGGCGAGCGCCTTGGGCCAGGCCGCCACGCCCGCATCCCGCAGGGCCTGATCCACGGAGGCGGGACGCCCGGCGGCGGGGGGCAGGGCCATGAGACGCGCCGCGGTGGCGAGCCGGCGGAGCACGGCCGCCGCCTGGGCGGAGATGCCGATCGGGTTTTCGCCCGCCGCGAGGAGCTCGGCGAGCTGTGCAATCGCCGCCGACGCGTCGCCGGTTCCCGCGGCGTCGATCATCCCCCAGGCGGTCCGCTCGAGCGGCGTTCCCGCGCAGGCGTCCACTGCGTCGGGCTGGAGCGGCACGCGACGCTGCTCGAGCGGCGTCGCCGCCGCCAGCCTCGCGAGCGCCTGATCGATCTGTCCCAGGTGGATGCCGAGCCGCTCGACGAGCCGCTCGGCCGTCGCGGCCGCGAGCGTGAGGTCGTGACGCGACCGCGCCCAGCCGCGCACCCATGCGGCGAGGTCGAAGGCCGATGGCAGCGCGGTCTCGATGAGGAGGCCGTGGCGGGCCACCGCCTTCGCGAGCCGCGTCGTCGCGGGAAAGCTCTTCACGTCGAGAATGACGAGGCCGCGGCCGCCCCGTCGTGGGGCGTCGGCGATCGGCTCGAGGCGGGCGCGATTGGCCGTGACGAAGGCATCGGCCTGGCGCACCACGGCGGCGCGGGTGGCGGTCGCGAACATCGGCACGGTCGCCGCCTCGTCGAAGACGTCGCGGGGATCAAACTCCTCGCCGGCGGAGAACTCGCGCCAGGCCCAGGCACGATCAGCCTCGTCCGGGCAGAGCCTGCTCCGCACGAGCGCCAGGATTTCGAGCACGAGGAAGCCGTCGCCGCCGTGGAGCACCACGAGCGACGGCTCACCGAGGTTGAACTCGGTCGGGGCGGCGAGGATGTCGAGGCCTCGGAGGGATGGCATGGGACCGTCGTGCCGGAGGTGGGGCGTGCGGACGACAGGATATCGCCGCGCACGCGCTCCGGGCGGGATCGACGTGCGGTTCAGTGGAAGTCGCGTGACATCCGCGGCAACGACTCGAGGCCGGGACGGGGTGCGGAGGCCTCGAGCGCGTCGGCCTCGTGTCGAGCGGCGGATGCCGCCTCGAGGCGGGTCGCCAGCAGGTGCACGACGGCGCCGCGCCGCTGGATCCGGCCGTGAACGACGAGCACGGCCGCCCGGCGAGCGGCCGGTGCGGCGTCCGCCCACACGTCGGGTCGCACGACGACGTTGGCGGAGCCCGTCTCATCCTCGATCGTGAGAAAGATCATTCCCTTCGCCGTGGCGGGGCGCTGTCGCGTGAGCACGATGCCGGCCACCTGCATGCGCCGTCCCTCGGCGGCTGCGATCGCCGTGGCGGCGGTCACCACGCCACAGGCGGCGAGTCGTGCGCGTTCGAACTGGACGGGATGCGCCGTGAGCGACAGGCCGTTGGCCCGATAGTCGGCGATCACCTCCTCCTCCGGCGTCATGCCCGGCAGGAAGGACGCGTCTGCGCCGTCGTCGAGCGGATCGAACAGCGGGCGACTGCCCGGCCGTTCACGACAGCCGAGCGCTTCCCACACCGCCCGCCGTCGATCGAGACCGAGCGACCCCAGCGCCCCGGCACGCGCCAGATGCATCAGTTCGTCCCGATCGAGTCCGGCACGCTGAACGAGGTCCCACGGCCGCCGAAAGGGACCGTCCCGACGGGCCGCCTCGATCCGCAGGCCGGCGGCCTCGCCGAGGCCGTGCACCTGCTCCAGCCCCAGTCGGATCGCGGGCCCCGGAAGGGCGTGATGGGGCCCCGATGCCCCCCCCGTCGCCGCGCTCCCAGGGAGTCCGCCAACGGGATCCGCTTCACTCCGGCGAGCGCTGCCCGTCTTGCGACTCGAAGCCACGTGCTCGAGCGTCGCATGCCACCGGCTGGCATTGACGTCGACCGGCAGCACCTTCACGCCATGCGCCCGGGCGTCGCGCACGAGCTGGGCCGGCGCGTAGAACCCCATCGGCTGGCTGCCGAGCAGGGCGGCCGTGAAGGCCGCCGGATGGTGGCATTTGAGCCATGCCGAGACGTAGACCAGCAGTGCGAAGCTCGCCGCATGCGATTCGGGAAAGCCGTACTCGCCGAAGCCGCGGATCTGCGCGAAGACCTGCTCGGCGAACTCACGTGCCAGCCCGCGGGCGAGCATGCCGTCGACGAGCTTCCTGTGAAACTCGTCGATCACGCCCGGTCGCCGCCAGGCTCCCATCGCCCGCCGCAATTGATCGGCCTCGCCCGGCGTGAAGCCGGCCGCCACCACCGCCAGCCGCATCGCCTGCTCCTGGAAGAGCGGCACGCCGAGCGTCTTTTCGAGCACCTCGCGGATGGCGTCGTTGGGGTATGTCACCGGCTCCTCGCCGGCCCGCCGCCGCAGGTAGGGATGCACCATGTCGCCCTGGATCGGCCCGGGACGCACGATGGCCACCTCGATGACGAGGTCGTAGAAGCAGCGCGGCTTCAGTCGCGGCAGCATGCTCATCTGGGCGCGGCTCTCGATCTGGAACACGCCCACCGTGTCGGCCCGCGAGATCATCTCGTAGACGGCCGGGTCCTCGGCCGGCACGGTGGCGAGCGTGAGCTGTGGCCCGCCCGTCTCCGCCACGAGGTCGAACGCCCGGTGGATGCAGGTGAGCATGCCGAGGGCGAGGCAGTCGACCTTGAGGATGCCGAGCTCGTCGAGGTCGTTCTTGTCCCACTGCACGATCGTGCGTCCGGGCATCGTGGCGGGCTGGATCGGCACGAGGTCGACGAGCGAGCCCCGTGTCATCACCATGCCGCCGACGTGCTGGCCGAGGTGACGCGGGAAGCCGACGAGCTGGCCGACGAGCGTCACGAGCATCGTGCACGTGTCGCTCACGGGGTCGAGCCCCGCCGCGGCCAGTCTCGTCGGCAGGTCCTCCACGCCGTCGCCGACGTCGAGCACCTCGGCGATCCGCTCCACGCGGTCGAGCGAGAGGCCGAGCGCCTTGGCCACGTCGCGCACGGCCGAGCGCAGGCGATAGCAGATCACCTCGGCCGTCAGGGCCGCCCGGTCGCGGCCGTAGGTCTCGTAGACGTACTGGATGACCTCCTCGCGCCGCTGATGTTCAAAGTCGATGTCGATGTCGGGCGCCTCGCGCCGCTCACGGCTCACGAACCGCTCGAAGAGCACGCTCATCCGTGCCGGATCGACCGACGTGATGCCGAGGCAGTAGCAGATGGCCGAGTTGGCCGCGGAGCCACGGCCCTGGCAGAGGATGCCGCGACGTCGGGCGAAGCGCACGATGTCGAACACGGTGAGGAAGTAGGCCTCGTAGCCCAGCTCGGCGACGAGGGCGAGTTCGTGGCGGATGAGGTCGCCCACACGGTCGGGGATGCCGTCGGGATACCGCTTCCGCGCCCCCTTCCAGGCGAGATCGGCCAGGTGCTCGGCCGCGCCGCGGCCCGGCGGCACGATCGCATCGGGATACGCGTAGGTCAGTTCGTCGAGCGTGAACCGACAGCGCCCGGCGATCTCGACCGACCGCTCGAGCGCCCCCGGCAGGGACGCGAACCGCTCGGCGATCCGCCGGCGCTCGTGGAGGTGCCGCTCGCCGTTGGTGAGGAGCGCACCGCGGATGCCGTCCACCGTGCCGCCGCGCCGCACGGCCTCGAGCGCGTCGAAGAGGGGCATGCGGCTGCGTTGGTGGTAGCGGATGTCGCCAGCCGCCACGATCGGCACGTCCGCCAGACGCGCCACCCGGTCGAAGCACGCCAGCCGGTCGGCGTCGTCACCCTCGAGCGCCACCTCGGCCAGCGCCCAGAGCCGATCGCCGAACACGGTCTTCCAGCGGGCGAGATGCCCGACGAGCGCCCGTTGCCGGTCTGGATGCGCCGGGCCATCGTCCCACACGCCCGCGTCGCTTCCCCCCGTCGGTCGTCGGCCCGATACTCCGGCCAGCGGCATGCCCGCCAGCAGACCGGACGCGTGCCTGCCGATGTCGTCGAGCGAGAGTCGGAGGCGAGGCTCCGCTTGGACGTCGGCAGGTGTATCAGGAGGTGTATCGGCAGGCGCATCGGCAGGCGCATCGGCGCGAGCCACCGGCCGCACGTCATCCCGCCCCCGTGGCCCGGCCTGGGCCGCGGCACGCGTGAGCAGGCGGCAGAGATTGGCATACCCCGCGTGGTCGGCGACCCACACGACCAGAGGCGCCGCATCCACCGGCTCGAGATGGGCACCGATGATGAGCCGGAAAGCGGGCCGCACGAGCCGTGCCTGTCGTGCGGCTCCGTGGGCCCGCACGAGGCCGGCGAGCGTGGTGTGATCGGTGATCGCCAGCCCCTCGTAGCCGAGCGCGCAGGCCCGCTCGACGAGTTCCTCGGGATGGGACGCGCCCTGCAGGGACGAGAAGTTGCTCGTGGCGTGCAGTTCGGCATAGCGGTGGCTGGTCATCACGCAAAAATCCCATGCAGAAACCAGCGGCCGTCCCGGCGGCAGTGAAACAGCCAGAACCGCTCGCCCGACTCCGTCTCGACCACGTAGTA
>JBJTBO010000430.1:0-4817 GCA_046091445.1 Planctomycetaceae bacterium
CGCGAGGACGCTCGACACCGTGCTGCACAACCTCGCCGAGGGCGGCCTGCTCGTGATCGGCGTCCTGCTCGTGCTGCTGGGCAACGTGCGCGCGGGGCTGATCGTGTCGCTGGCGATTCCGATGTCGATGCTCTTCGCCGCGAACCTCATGTGGGCCTGCGCGATCCCGGCGAGCCTGATGAGCCTCGGGGCGATCGACTTCGGCCTGGTGGTGGACAGTTCGGTGATCATGGTCGAGAACTGCGTGCGCCGCCTGGGACTCGCCCCGCCCACCGCCTCACGTCTGGCCGTCGTCCGCGACGCGGCGATCGAGGTCCGCGGCCCGACGATGTTCGGCGAGCTCATCATCGCCATCGTCTACCTGCCGATCCTCGCGCTGGAGGGCACGGAGGGGAAGCTCTTCCGGCCGATGGCCCTGACGGTGCTCTTCGCCCTCGCCGGCTCGCTTGTGATCTCGCTCACGCTGATGCCGGTGCTCGCGGCGACGGTGCTCTCGCGTGAGGAGGAGCACGAGCCGCTCGTGATGCGGCTGTTCCATCGTCTCTACCAGCCGCTCGCGCGGCTGGCCGTCCACCATCCGGTGGTCATCTCGCTCGTGGCCGCGGCGCTCGTGGCCGCGAGCGTGCCGGTGGCCCTGCGGCTCGGGGCCGAGTTCATGCCGCGACTCGACGAGGGCGACCTGCTCGTCGAGATGGTGCGGCTGCCGAGCGCGACGCTCGAGGACTCCGTGCCCGTGACGACGCGCGTCGAGCGGGCGCTCAAGGCCTTCCCCGAGGTCAAGACGGTGTTCTGCAAGACGGGCCGCCCCGAGATCGCCAACGACGCGATGGGCGTGCAGCAGACCGACGTGTGGCTGATGCTCAAGCCGTCGTCGGAATGGCCCGCGAAGATCTCCCGGGACGAACTCGTCACGAAACTCGGCGCGGCGCTCGCGGCCGTGGCGCCGGAGGCGAACCTCGGCTTCAGCCAGCCGATCGAGATGCGCGTGGACGAGCTCGTGGCCGGCGTGAAGGCCGACGTGGCGGTGCTCGTCTACGGCGACGACCTCGACGTGCTCGGTGCGGTCGGGAAGCAGATCGAACGGGTCCTCGAGGGCATCCCGGGGGCGGCGGACGTGCGGGCCGACTGGCAGGCCAACATTCCCACGCTGCAGATCGATGCCCGCCCGGAGCAGCTCGCCCGCCACCACATCGACGGCGCCGAGGTGATCCGCACGGTGGCGGCAATGGGCGGCATCGACGCCGGCGTGATCTTCGAGGGCCGGCCGCGGTATCCGCTCATCGTGCGGTTCGCGCCCCAGTGGCGGGAGAACCCCGATCTCCTGCCGCAGATTCCCGTGGGCTCGGCCGGCAGCCGCCCGGTGCCGCTCGGTGAACTGGCCGACATCCGCATGGAGGAGAGCCCGCCGTCCATCGAGCACGAGAACTCGCGCCGCCGGACGTTCGTGTCGGCGAACGTCCGCGGCCGGGACGTCGCCGGATTCGTGCGCGAGGCGCAGGCCGCGGTGGAGCGGCAGGTGAAGCTCCCCACGGGCTACTCGCTGCGCTGGGGAGGCGACTTCGAGAACCTCGTGTCCGCGAGCCGCCGGCTCGCCCTGATCACACCCGCCGTCCTCGGGCTCATCGCCATCCTGCTCTACGCGAGCTTCCGGTCGTTCCGGCTCGCGGCCCTGATCTTCGTCGCCGTGCCGGTGGCGGCATCCGGAGGAGTCGCGGCCCTCGCGCTGCGGGGCATGCCCTTCTCGATCGCGGCGGGCGTCGGCTTCGTGGCGCTCTTCGGCGTGGCGGTGCTCAACGGACTGGTGTGGGTGGCGGGTGCGGAGCACGCGAGGCAGGAGGGCCTCGCCCCACGCGAGGCGGCGATCGTGACGGCGGGGGTGCGGATCCGCCCCGTGCTCATGACGGCGCTCGTGGCGAGCCTCGGGTTCCTGCCGATGGCCCTGGCGACGAGCGCGGGCGCGGAGATCCAGCGGCCCCTGGCGACGGTCGTCATCGGGGGGATCGTCACCTCCACGCTCCTCACCGCGTTCGTCGTGCCCGCGATCTATCCCTGGTTCGCGCCGAGGTCCCTGCCCGACTGACCGCGTCGGCAGGCGGCGGGCGCTCGCGCCCTCACCGCGGACGCAGGAGCAGGTGGCAGTAGTCCGCCGCAGGCAGGTCGCACGTCCGCCACTCGACATCGAGCACCCGCTCGAGCCGCAGGGGCGACCGGTCGATGAGCGCGAGCAGCTCGTCGCCCGAGTAGGTCCGCAGCGTGAAGACGCACTCGCGTCGCTCACAGCCCGCCGGCGTCCGGACCCGGATGCGGGACCGCACCGTCTCCTTTCGGTCGGACGGTTCCGGGGGTCGGTAGTGGGCCGTCTGCTCGACGTGGCACCGTCCGCGGGCCGCGGTCCAGACGTCCCGCGTGGGCCGCTCGGCCCCGTACGCCGTGAGGGAAAGGCCCACGACATACGCGCCCCTTCGCCGGAGACACGACGCGACCTGCGCGAGGTGCGCGAGCATCGCCGCGTCGTCGGGAAGGTGCCGGATCGTGTTGACGAGGTTGAAGGCGAGGTCGGCTCGACGGCGGACGCGGGGGGCGAAGTCGGTCATGTCGGCCACGAACAGCGTCACCCGATCGTCGACCCCCGCACGCTCCGCCCGGGCACGGGCGTCGTCGATCATGTGCGGGGCGAGATCGAAGCCGATCGCGCGGTGGCGAGGCCGGGCGAGCCAGCGGAGGTGACGTGCGGTGCCACAGGCCGGCTCGAGGAACGTGAACGGGCCGGCGCGGCGCGCGCACGCGGCGGCGAGGCCCACGAGCCGCCGCGCCTCCGCGGCGGTGCCGGGGGCGTGCAGGATGTCGTAGACGACGGCGTCGCCGTAGAAGTGGTTGCGGTCGGGAGCCTCACGCATGGGGGGGGATCGTAGTGCCGCACCGCGCGGGCGTCCATCACCGCGCGGCTCGGGGCATGGCGCCGGCCGTCTCAGGGCAGCGGCTGGGTCGCACGCAGGTAGGCGAAGAGGTCGCGAATCCGCTCGTCATCGAGGGCGTCGAGCAGCTTGTCCGGCATGATCGACCGGGGAATCGCCTGCATCTCCTCGATCTCGTCCCGGGGAATCGTCACGAGGCGGCCGTCGGCGCCCTTGATGACGACCACCTGGTTGTCCTGATCGGCGACGAAGCCGTTCACGCTCCGACCATCGCCCGTGACCACCACCACGTTCTCGTAGCCCTCGCGGATCTCCAGGCTCGGATTGACGACGTTCAAGAGCATGCGGCGCACGTCGTCGCGCTGGTAGGAGGTGAGGCTGGGACCGATCTCGCCCCCTTCGGAAAAGAGCACGTGGCACTTGCCGCAGTGCTCGCGAAAGAGGCTTCGTCCGGCCACGGGATTGCCGGCCGCCTCCCCGAGCACGCCGACGAGCCGCTCCACCTCGCCCCGCAGCCGCCCGGCGTCGCTCGACAGGGCCTCGCTCCAGATCGCCTCGATGCGCCCGCGGAGTGGCTCGTCGTCCACGAGCAGCATGCGCTGGACCACGTCGGCGGGCACGCCGGCGGGATCGACCGCACCCGCCTCGATCGCCGTGAGCCACGCCTCCGTCCACACGCGCCGGCTCGCGAGCACCGACTGGGCCACCAGCCGGGTGTCGGCCGGCAGCCGGTCGTGGAGGCCGATGATCGCGGTGGCGATGCGCGGATCGTCGAAGCTGCCGAGGGCCCCGAGGGCGGCCGCACGCACCTCCGGCTCCGCCGCCGTCTCGAGCACGCCCGTCAGCACGCCCGCGCTCTCGGGAATCCGGGTCTCGCCGAGAATCTCGATCAAGGCCGCGCGTTCGCGCGCCGGGCGCGTCGTGTCGCCGACGACACGGAGGGCCTCGTCGATCGCCTCACGGTCCCCGCGGCGCACCCGCAGGGCGAGCGATCCGCCGCCGGCCCGTGCCAGCGCCCCGGCCAGTTCGTCGGTCATCGTCGCCACCGTCCGGCCCGCAAAGGCCTCCTCGAAGCCCTTCATCAGCCGCGCGGCCGACTCGGTCTCCGGAGCCAGGTCGAAGAGCCGGGCGCAGGTGAGCAGGTTGTGCCTTCCGCCCGCCTGCGCGAAGCGTCGCATGAGCCGCTCGAGCAGGTGGTCACGCACCAGCGGCGCGGCCCTCAGGGGGGCGTCGGCGAAGCATGCCAGCACCGCGTCGGGATCCCGCTCGCAGTGGGCCTCGATGGCCCACCAGAGCATGAGCGGCTGAAACGGGTCGTCGAGATCGCCGGCATGCGCGGCGAGCGCCGCCACGATCGGCAGGCCTTGCGCCGCGGGCAGCCGCCGGGCGGAGGCGGCGAGCTGGACCCGCGTCTCGACGTCGGGCTCCGTGGTGGCGAGCCTCCGCAGGCGTGCGGCCACGGCGTCGGACACGCTGGCCCCATCGGCCAGCAGCCGCACGCTCCAGAGGCGCACGTGGGCATCGGCATGATCGAGCGCGTGCAACGCGAGCGACTCGTCGAAACCGCCGCAGAGGTGGATCCCCCAGAGGGCCTCGAGCGCGGTCTGCCCCGTGTGCTCATCGAGCATCGTCCGCAGCAGCGGCACCACCGATCGATCACGTCGGTCGGCGAGGAGACGCAGCGCCATCTGGCGATGCCAGCGGTTCCCGTGCTGGAGCAGGCCCGCGAGCGCGGCCCCCGAGACCGTGCGGTAGTCGAACCGCTCCGGCTGCGGGGCGTCGACGCCCCGCACCCGCCCGACGCGCCCCGTGTCGGGCGGGACGCGCCCCTGAGGGTGGCTCGCGGGATCGATCCGCGGGTCATGGAAGTCGGGGCCGGTGATCGCGCCGGCCGGTCCGCTC
>JBJTBO010000431.1:0-12948 GCA_046091445.1 Planctomycetaceae bacterium
CAAGCAGGGGAAGCCGCTCGATCCATCGATCGCCGACGCCGTGGCCCTCGCCATGAAGGACTGGGCGATCGAGAAGGGGGCCACGCACTACGCGCACGTCTTCTATCCGCTCACCGGCCTCACCGCCGAGAAGCACGACAGTTTCCTCACGCCCACCGGTGACGGCGACGCGATCGCCGAGTTCTCGGGCAAGGAGCTGATCCAGGGCGAGCCCGACGCCTCGAGCTTTCCGTCGGGCGGCCTGCGGGCCACGTTCGAGGCCCGCGGCTACACCGCGTGGGATCCGACGAGCGCCGCCTACATCCTCGACAATCCCAACGGCACCACGCTCTGCATCCCCACCGCGTACTGCTCGTGGACGGGCGAGGCGCTCGACAAGAAGACGCCGCTGCTGCGCTCGATGCAGGCGGTCGACAAGCAGGCCCGCCGCGTCCTCGCGCTCTTCGGCCACAAGGACGTGGGCCCCATCACGGCGTCGGCCGGTCCCGAGCAGGAATACTTCCTGATCGACCGCAACTTCTTCTTCGCGCGGCCCGATCTCGTCGTCACCGGACGGACGCTCTTCGGCGCGAAGCCACCGAAGGGGCAGGAGTTCGAGGACCAGTACTTCGGGGCGATCCCGGAGCGGGTGCTCGCCTGCATGCTCGAGACGGAGCGCGAGCTTTTCAAGCTCGGGGTGCCCGTCAAGACGCGGCACAACGAGGTGGCTCCGAGCCAGTACGAGATCGCGCCGCTCTACGAGAACGCGAACATCGCGACCGATCACCAGCAGTCGATCATGCAGATGCTCACGCGCGTGGCACAGAAGTACGGCATGGCCTGCCTGCTGCACGAGAAGCCCTTCCAGGGCATCAACGGCTCCGGCAAGCACGTGAACTGGTCGCTCGGCTGCCGGCTCGGCAACCTGCTCGAGCCGGGCGAGAGCCCCCACGCCAACATGCAGTTCCTCGTCTTCTGTGCGGCGGTGATCCGGGCGGTGCACCTCCATGCGGATCTCCTGCGGGCCGTCGTCGCCTCCAGTGGCAACGACCATCGTCTCGGCGCCAACGAGGCCCCGCCGGCGATCATCTCGATCTTCCTCGGCGAGCAGCTCACCGACATCTTCGAGCAGTTCGAACAGGGCCGGGCGACGAGCTCGAAGAGCATGGGGACGCTCACGGTGGGCGTCGACACGCTGCCGCCCCTGCCGAAGCACGCCGGCGACCGCAACCGCACCAGCCCGTTCGCGTTCACGGGCAACAAGTTCGAGTTCCGCGCGGTCGGGGCGAGCCAGTCGATCGCCGGACCGCTCGTGGCCCTCAACACGATCATGGCCGAGAGCCTCGACGCCGTCGCGACGGAGCTCGAGCGGGCGACCGGCGGGGATGCCTCGAAGCTGCCCGCCGCGGTGACGGCGCTCCTGCAGCGGATCATCTCGGAGCACAAGGCCGTGATCTTCAACGGCAACGGCTACTCCCAGGAGTGGCACGCGGAGGCGGCGCGGCGCGGGCTGCCCAACTTCCGCACCACGCCCGAGGCCCTCGACCAGCTCGTCGCGCCGAAGAACCTGGCGATGTTCGCCAAGTACGGCGTGCTGTCGGAGCGGGAGATGCGCAGCCGCTACGAGATCTACATGGAGCGGTACTGCAAGGACATCAACGCCGAGGGCCAGGCCGCCCTGCAGATCGCCAAGACGATGATTCTTCCGGCGGCCTACCGGTATCAGGGCGAGCTCGTCGACACGGCGGCGAAGATGCAGGGACTCGGCCAGAAGCCGCACATGGGCACGCTCGACCGGCTCACGAAGCTCGTCGGAGCGCTCGAGCAGCGGATCGACGCGCTCGAAGCGACGCTCGACCATCACGGCGACGGTGACCTGCGGCGCGAGGCGGGGCACTTCCACGACGTGGTGATCCCGGCACTGGCCTCGCTGCGTGAGGCGGCGGATCAGGTCGAGTCGATCCTGCCGGATGACCTGTGGCCGCTGCCGACCTACCGCGAGATGCTCTTCATCAAGTGAGCGACGTTGCCGGCCTGGCCGAGGCGATCGCCGACGGGTGCGGACGACTGGGGATCGGCGTGCCGACCGAGTCGCTGGCGCACCTCGCGGCCTACGCCACGAGCCTGTGGTCGTGGAACGAGCGGCTCAACCTCACGCGGCACACGGATGTCGACCGATTCGTGTCGCGGGACGTGGGGGACGCCGCGGCGATCGTGCCACACCTCGCCCGCGGCGAGCGGGTGCTCGACGTCGGCACCGGGGGCGGCGTGCCGGGCGTGCTGCTGGCGATCCTCCGGCCCGACCTGCACGTCGAACTGTGCGACAGCGTCGGCAAGCGGGCCCGCGCCGTCGCGCAGATCGTGTCCGAGACCGGGCTGGACCTCCCGGTGCATGCGATCGCCGCCCAGGTGCTCGTCGCCGAACGGGGTGGCACCGCCGGCGACGCCGGCCGGTTCGACACACTCGTCGTGCGGGCCGTCGCGCCGTTGACGAAACTCCTCCGCTGGTTCGAGCCCTTGCGCGACCACTACGGCCGGATGCTGGTCGTGAAGGGGCCGACTTGGCAGGCGGAACTCGAGGCGGCCACCGCCGTCGGCCTCGGTCGCCACGTCACGGTGCGCAGGATCGGCTCCTGGCCGATTCGCGGCGGCGACAACGAGAGCGTCCTGCTCGAGGTGCGGGCCCGCGCGACCTGAACCGGGCCGCCCTGCGCTCGCAAAAAGAAGCGTGGCCGGTACGCCAGCGAAGCCGGAATCGCTCGCGCGGGACCATGCTTACGCCTGGAGGCGTACGCCACAGGGGGAACAGACGAGGCGAGGGGAGTCGGCGAACGCTTCCCGAGCGAACGGCCGCCCCGGCCGGAGCGAGGAGACTTTTGCCGCTCCCAGAGCCGGCACTCCAGCGACGTCGGAAGCGCTCGAGCGGGACCATGCGCACGCCTGGAGGCGTACGCCACGGGAGCGAGGAGACTGTGCCGCCCCCGAAGCCGGTGCGACAGCGATGTCGCGTGCACCCTACAGGTTCATGCCGAGGAAGCCACCCGCGGCATCGCTCGCCGCCTGCTCCCGGGCCTGTCGCTCGAGCGCCCGAGAGAGATCGCCGGCGGCGATGTAGCGGTTGAATTCGGCCTCGACGGCGTGCTTCACGGTGCGCTTCAACCACTCGACGGCCGGCTGGGTCAGCCAGTCGCATGTCTCGCGTTCCAGTGTCACCTCGACGTCGCTCCCCACCGTGTGACGATCGGCCTCGTCGGTGATCAGGGTGCCCTCGAAGGCGAACTGCACCCAGCCGGACTGCGTGTCGTTCGTGAAGCGGAAGGTGCAGATACCGTCGGTCAGGTAGTAGGTGTTGCGCGTGCCATGGCACGCCACCGCGCGCTGCATCCGGGCCAGCCGCCGCCGGAAGGCGGGCGACGCGTCGAGGGGCACGTCGAACCGCGGCACGCTCCGCAGTGGCGTGCACTCGAACGTGATCGGAACCGAGGGGATGTCGTGGGACATGGCGGGCCGGCAGCCGGTGTCGACGAGGCAGTGTAGAGCACGCCGGCGGAATGCGGGGGCCCGGGCGGAGGCCGGAGTCCGACCCACCGGAATTCGCCCCGTCTGCCCATCTTCGCCCGTCTGGCAACCGACCGTGACGATCGTGTCGATTCGTCGAAGTTTGCGGGTCGGGAGGTCGATACCACCGTTGCTGCCGCTGCGCCCCGGTGTGTTCCAGTGCAGGCTCGGGTCGGGGGGCTCCGCGTCGGGAACGTCCGTCGTCGTGACGGCGATCCCCCGCGGCGCAGCGGCGGCACCCTCGACTGTATGCAGCCCTCCACCCTCCGGACCAGCATCGTGGTCGCGCACATCGCCCGCAGAATCTGGGTGGTCCTGACGAGCATGTCGCTGCTCGCCGGCGGATGCGCACCACGTCAGCCCTTCTACTTCTTCGAGGACGGCGACCTCTCGCACTACGTCGGCGCGATCCAGAAGCTCGAGTATCCCGATGCGTGCGAGCCGCCACTCGACGAGGCGGCCGGCGCCCTCGAGCCGCTCACGCTCTCCAATCCCTCGTTCGAGAACATCTGGGAGCTCTCGCTCGAGGAGGCGGTGCGGACGTCGCTCGAGAACGGCAAGGTCCTCCGCAACCTCGGCGGCCGCTTCGCCAGTTTCGGCGGTCCGCGACCGCAGACGGGTGAGCCGGCCGTCTCCCTGCTGACCGCGCCGGCGGGGACGCCGACGGTCTACGACCCGGCGATCGTGGAGACCGACCCGTTCCGCGGCGTGGAGAGTGCGCTGGCCCTCTTCGACGCGCAGCTGTCGAGTTCGCTCACGTGGGAGCGGCAGAACCGGCCGCAGAACATCGGTGGTGTCGGCACGCAGATCTTCCCGCAGCAGTTCCTCGGTGACACGGGCAACTGGACCACCGGCGTGCAGAAGCGCACCGCGACGGGTGCCACGTGGGGCTTCTCGAACCTCACGGTCTATGACAACAACAACTCGCCGATCCGCCAGCGGAACGCCGCGGGCCAGGTGATCGTGCCGTCGACCTGGACGACGAACTACGACTTCACGTTCAACCAGCCGCTCCTTCAGGGTGCCGGTGTCACCTACAACCGCATCGCCGGCCCCGACTTCTTCGACAACACGCTCGGCAGGCCGAACTTCCGCGGCGTGCTCCTCGCCCGCATCAACGCCGACATCTCGCTGGCGGACTTCGAGGCGGGCGTCCGCAACCTCGTGAGCGACACGGAGCAGTCCTACTGGGAGCTCTACTTCGCCTACCGGAACCTCGAGGCCCGCAAGGCCGGCCGCGACAGCGCCCTGGAGGCCTGGCGGCGCGTCCACGCCCTCTACGTCGAGCAGGCCCGCGGCGGTGAGGCCGACAAGGAGGCCCAGGCCCGCGAGCAGTACTTCTTCTTCCGCAGCGAGGTCGAGCAGGCCCTCTCCGACGTGTACCGTTCGGAGAACCGGCTGCGATTCATGATGGGCATCGCGGCGAGCGACGGGCGGCTCATCCGGCCGTCCGACGAGCCGACCACCGCCCGGATCGCCTTCGACTGGCAGCAGTCGCTGGTGGAGGCCCTCTCGCGGTCGGCGGAGCTCCGCCGTCAGAAGGGGATCATCAAGCAGCGCGAGCTCGAGCTCGTGGCCTCGAAGAACCTCCTGCTGCCGCGGCTCGACGCGGTCGGGCGGTGGCGGTTCCTCGGCATGGGCCAGGACCTCATCAACCAGAACTACCGGCCGTACGAGGCCGGAGGAGCGGATCCGCTCTTCGGCACCGACGCCTACTCGACCCTCCTGGGCGGCAAGTTCCAGGAATGGCAGGCGGGTGCGCAATTCCTCATGCCGCTCGGCTTCCGCCGCGAACTCGCCACGGTGCGGCACCACCAGCTCCAGCTGGCCCGCGAGCGGGCCCGCCTCCAGGACGAGGAGCTCGAGGCGTCACACGCGCTCGTCGACGCGATCCGCAACGTCGACACGAACTTCGCGCTCGCCCAGACCAACTTCAACCGTCGCGTCGCCGCCGAGCGGCAGGTGGAGGCGGTGCAGGCCGCCTACGACGCGAGCACCGTCACGCTCGACCAGCTCCTCGATGCCCAGCGCCGCCGCGCCGAGGCGGAGAGCTCCTACTACCGGGCCATCGTCGACTACAACCGATCGATCTCGCAGCTCCACTTCCGCAAGGGCTCGCTGCTCGAATACAACGGCGTGTTCCTCGCGGAAGGCCCGTGGCCGGGCAAGGCGTACTTCGACGCCCACCGCCGGGCCCGGCAGCGCGACGCGAGCCTCTACCTCGACTACGGTCTGTCGCGTCCGGCGGTTTTCAGCCGCGGAGCGATCACGCAGAACTTCGAGTCGCTCGGGGCGGATGCCCGGCCCGTGCAGCTGCCCCCGCGCGATCCGGCCACCCGCGAGGAGCCGACGGCCGAACAGCTGCCGGTGAACCCCGGCTCGCCGTCGACCGGCAGCCCGGGCGCCTCGCCGGCCCCGATCCGCCAGCCCGAACTCCTGCCGACGCCCGGAACGCGGTCCGGCACCTGACGGTGATCGGAGGCCGCGGCGTCACGGCGCCTCGGCCGGCCGTTCGACGAGGCCCTGCTGCTCGAGCCACGACCGCATCGCCCGGCCCTGGTTCATGAGTGTCGCCAGCGCCCGCCACTGTCGCTCACTGAGCGCCGCCTGGAGCGGCGCCGCATCGACGTCCGCCAGCGTCGAATAGACGAGCATCTGCTCGGCGTGCGCGTTGGATCGCCGGGCCGATTCGTCGAGCCGCAGCCGGGGCTCCCGCGCGAGGAGCGCCTCCTCGACGAGCCGGTGCTGCTCCGCGTCGAGCCCGACGGCGTCGTCGACCTTGAGCAGCACCGTCGCCACCATGGTGCTCCAGAGAAACGACCGTCGCGAGGCGATCTCGGTGTCGAGACGCTCGCGCTGCGCGTCGTCGAGCGTCAGGGCGAGCACGCCCGCGAAGAGAGATCCCGACTCGAAGAGCTCCTCGATCCGGCGCCGGCACCGTTGGACGTCCTGCTGGAACTGGTGCCAGCGTCGCTGCCCCTCCTGATCCGACATGTTGACGGTGACCCCGGCATAGCGTCGCCGCTCCGCATCGATCGCGGCGGCGAGCTCCCGCACGTCCGACTCGATCGCGAGTTCGAGCGCACGACGCTGCTGGTCGGCGAGCGTGCAGATGCGGGCGATCCGGTCGAGCCGCGCGGCGCCGACACGGCGCCCGCGGGAAATGGTGGGTGACTCTCCGGGCTCCACGGCGGGCGTGGGCTGCCCGGGCACCCGCCGGCGGACGACGTTGCCCCGGAGCATCCACCCGTCGCCGCGCTGGTCGAACACGTTCGCGTCGAAGTTGGCGCCGAGATCGACGAGGTTGGCGTCCCGCGCGACGCCGGCCGCGGCATCCTCCGACGACTCGACCCGGTCGTCCTCGGCGCGGCTCACCGACGGACGGGCCGCGACGACGAGCCCCGCGACGAAGGCCACGACCCACGCTCCATGCGTGCGAAGCCGCCTCCCCCGGACGTGGCCTCGGGCGGGGCGCCCGCATCGCCCGGACCGCCGGCGCGGCATCTCCTTCGCGGCCATCAGGGATGCTCCCACCATGGGTCGGGCGGAAGCCCCGGTCCGTCGAAGTGCCAGCGGGCCCGCTGCCCGAGCATCCGGGAGCCGGCGGCCCGACACCATGCATGCCACACGGAACGCTGCGTGTCGTCGAGATGCGGCACGATCCGTTCCTCGGCGTAGTCGGGCGCCGGCGGATGATTGTTGACCACGAGGCCGCCGCGGTCATCCAGCTCCCGGATCCACGACGGCTGCCATCCCGACCGGAGGTCGGCGAGGATGGCCTCGCGCTGCGTGGCCGAGAGTTCGAGCTGTTCGTCGAGCTTGGCGACGATGCGCTGCCGCGCCACGGCGGCCCGCCGCTCCAGACGCGCCTGATCCTCGCGACGGTAGGCGGCCAGCCGGTCGGCGGGCACGTGTGGCGCCACCGCGGCGGCGATCACCCGATGCAGTCCCGCCCGTGGATCGACCTCGGCGACGTTCATGCCACCGTTCATCTGGCGGGCGGCCGCATCCTCCGCGAGCGACTCGATCGCGGCCCTGCCGGCGACGAGCACCTCGTGCCGCGCCGTCTCCGGCAGGTCGCCGCAGGCATGGCGGACGAGCTCGAGCTCGGACCGCAGGAGCGGCTGGAGGAGCTGCTCGAACTGCTTCGCCTGCCGCTGCACGAGCTCGCGCTGCTGGGCCTCGAGCGCCTTGCGCTGCTGACGCTGCGCCAGCACGTCGGCCGCCGGGGCGCCGAGCACCGTCTGGAGCGCGTCCTCCGCGGCCTGGCGCAGGAGTTCGAGCGCCGCTTCGGGCGTCTCGGGAGCGGCCCCGCCCGGCTGGCCGAGCGGCACGGGCGGGGCGGAAGGCGGACGCTCCTCCGCGCCGTGCACCGCGGCCATCCATCCGAGCAGGCCCGCGCCGAGCCACTGCACGCGGCCACGACCCGACATCCCGGCCGTCGTCGATCCGGTCGGCCTCATGGCGCACGTCCTCACTTCAGCGCTCGTAGACGGGAAGAAACTTGAAGTTGACCGCGAGGGCGAGGAGCGCGAGCGAGGTGTCCACCGTCGCACCGTAGGCGCCTCCCCGTCCGGCGAACCCGGAGAAACTGCCGTCTCGCGACTGCATCGACTTCAGCTCGCGGATGAGGCCGGCGTTCCACGATTCCCAGGCCTCCACGTCTCCCTGGAAGAGGGCCTGCGCCCGATAATACCGGGTGTAGGTGGGATAGCCGTCGATGCCGCTCGTCTCGCGGCTTCGGGCTTCGAGGTAGTCGAGCGCGCGACGGTAGGCGGGGAGTTCCTGCTGCCGCGCGATCGCGAGCACGAGCACGGTGATCGAGGTCACCGCGTCGCTGCCTCCGCCCGCCGATCCCGAGTAGCCCGCCTGCCCGTTGTCGCCGGTCATCGCCACGTAGTACTGCACCGCCCGCGAGATCGTCTCGTCGGGCACCTCGATGCCGGCGTTGCGCGCGGCGAGCAGACCCATCATGACGGCGCCGCTGACCGACGTGTCGGCATCGCGAGCCTCGGGCGAATACCGCCACGCCCCGTGCGGATTGGACCGTGCCGCCGTCACCGCGCAGCGCACCGCGAGCTCCAGCGCCTGCCCGATCGACCGACCCACGCCCGGCCCGTCGGTCGCCGCGACCCCCTGCCACAGGCCGCGGTCGTCCACCGCGCCATACGCCTCCGCCAACGCCAGCATGCCGAAGCCGTGCTGGTACATGCTGTCGTGGCCCCGGCTGCCTCCGAGAAACCCCGTGCTCCCGTCCTGCCCGACGATCATGCTGCGGAGGGCCCGACGGATCGCGTCGCGGTAGGGGCCGTGATTCGGATCCTCGCCCGAGGCGAGCAGCACCATCATCGCCATCCCGGTGACCCCCGGCCCCGCCTGCCCGTCGGTCCACGCGCCGGATGCGTCCTGCGTCGCCAGCAGGAAGCGGATGCCCGCGTCGTACATCTCCCGCACGTCGCGCGGCACGGGATCTCCGTACTTCACGACCGGCCCGACGGCCGCACCGGCCGGGGCGACCGACTGGGCCGCCGCGTGACGTGCCACGAGCATCACCACGAGAGCCGCGGCGATGCGCGCGCTGCGGATGCGACGGGTCATGGCGCCTCCCGCTCGAGGCGATTGAAGTAGTCGTCGAGACCGCTGCGGAACTCCTCGGGAAGCTCGCGTCCCGATGTGCCGGTGGCCTGCTCCTCCTCGCCGCCGCCGGCCTGCCGCTGCGAGCGGTTGCCGCGTCCGAGATTCGCGATCGCCGGCGTGCGGGCGGTCCCCGTGCCGCCGCCGCCCGGCATGAGCGCCGCGGCGCCTCCGCCACCGCCTCCGCCTCCCCCGGCCGCGCGGGATGCGAGCAGAAGCTCGATCGCCTCGGTCTCGGCGGCGATCGCCTCCGACCCGGTGTCGGGCCGCACGAGGATGTCGGCGGCCTCCCGCATCACCTCCTCGACGCGATCGCAGAGCGCGATCTCCGCCGTGAAGGCCTCGCGGCCGTCGCGAAACGGCAGCGGGCCGAAGAGCGGCATGTCCTTGCCGAAGAGCGGTCCGTCGACCACCGTCTCGATGAGCGTGTCCGCGAGCGCCGCGATGCGGTCGCCGAGGTCGTGCTGCTCACCGGCCAGCGCCGCCGCCTTGGCGGTGAACTCCGCCGGATCGACCACGCGCCGCGACTGCTCCGTGACGCGCGTCTCCTCGCGCAGGTTCACCTCCGCCTCGAGGATGCGCAGCGCCTCGAGCACGACCTCGGGCGGCACGTTGCTCGCCTCCCCCTCCCCCGATTCGCCGTCGCCATCCTCCGGCGGCGGCACCAGGTCGTCGGCGAGCCGGTCGAACGTGTCGGACCAGAACTCCGCCTGCGCGATCGACAGCCCCGCCTCGGCACGGATGTCCTCGGAGAGCTGACGCAGGCTGCCGAGCGCGTCGAGCTCCTTCATCTCCTCGAGCACCGTGCGAAACGCAGGCAGCCGGCGCCGCTCGAAGTAGGCCTGGAGATCATCCATGAGGTGCGAGATCTTCTCCGCCTCGCGCCCGTTCCAGTCCACGACCTCGTCGAGCGCCCGACGCACCGCCGCGGGCTCGCGCTCCGGCCGCACGAACGCCTCGGCACCGAGGCCCGCGAGGCGGCCGCCGATCGCCCCCTGCTCGCGCGAGGCCAGCTTGAACCGCTTCACGAACGTGCTTCCCTCGAGCCTTGCCATCACCGCCGCAAGGTCATCGGCCACCTTCGCGAACTCGGCGAGCAGGGCCTCCTGGGCCGCGATCGCCTTCTCGAGCGCGGCCGCCGCCGGCGCCGCCCGGTCCTTGCCGTCGCGCGGAGGAGCGATCCCCGCCTGGGTGCCCGGCAGGCCGAAGCGCGGCTGTCCGGCCGCGGACTGGCCTCCCGCCTCATTGCCCGCTGGCTGCTGCGACGACTCGCGATCCGCGATGCTCGGCAGGGGTGGCGACTGGCCCTGGCCCGACGCCCCCTGGGCAGGCGAGTCCTTGCCGGGAACGTTTCGGGGAACCGTGCCGGGCACGTTCTCGGGAGTCTTGCCGGGAGAAGGCTCGTCGCTCGCTGACGGCGTCCCCGGCGGCTGGGACTGCCCCGGACTCGCGCCTGGGTTCGCGGTCGCCTCCTGACCCGGCGGCTGCTGCCGGCCCGGCGGGGTGCCCGTCGCAGCCAATGCGTCGGTGGGCGCACGTGCCGCGGCACGGAGAAGATCGGCCACGTCCGGCATCCGCGTGGCCGCGATGTCGGCGAGCGTCTCGATGTCACCCGCGAGCGCCTCCAGGAGCGCCGCCTCGAACTCGGGATTCTTCACCGCCTCGCGCACGAGGTCGGACCCCTCCGCGACGAGCCGCTCCAGCCGCCTCGCATTGGACCGTTCGGCGGCGGCCTGCGTCTGAATCCGCTCCCGCGTCCCCGCCTCGGCGAGGGCCTCATCCGACAGGCTCCGCAGCTCCCGGTTGGTCGCGAGGAGGGCCATCTCCCGATCGCGCACCTCGCCGGCCTGCTGCCGCCAGCGATTGAGCTGCTCGTTGAGGATGAACGCATGCTCCTCGCGATCGACCACGTAGAGGAGCACCGGAGGGCCGTACGAACGCTCCCGACCGGGCAGATAGTCCTCGGCGAACGACCGCAGCAGGATGGGCTGCGGCGCGACGCCGAGGCGCCGGGGAGAGAACGTCGCCGCGACATCGAGCGACTCCTGCTCCGGTCCACCGGCCTGCAGGATGCGTTCGCCACTTCCCGACGAAGGCGCCGGCGGCGGAGCGGCCCCGTCCTCGACGTCGAGCGTCGTCGTCGCCGGCTCCCAGGCGATGCCGACGTGACGCACGCCGAAGTCGTCGGCCGCGGTGATCGAGAAGGCGAGCGTGTCGGTGTCGAGAAGGATCGCGCTGCCGGCGGGGAGGCCCGTCGCGTGAACCGTGGGGGCCGCGTCGTCGCGCGGCATGATCCGCAGCTCGAGCGGCCGCGTCCCGGCGAGGCCGTGGCGATCCGTCCACGTGATCGTCACGCTCGACTCGCGCCCGGCGACACGCGGCGCCGTGCGAATCGCGGCCTGATCCGGGAGGGCCGCGACCCCGTCCACCTCGGCCGCGGCGAGGGGCCGATTGGCGGTCACGACGAGCGCGACCGTGCTGCCGACGACGGGCGCGAGTATGCCGCCGCGGACGTCCTGGCGCTCCACTCCCGGGCGCTCGAGGTACTCCGGCAGGCTGATCTCCGCCTCGACGCCCGCGATCTCCGGACGGAGCATCGGCTCGAGGGAGACGCGTTGCCGCGCGTCTCCGACGGCCACCGCGAGCGACACGGGCTCGAGCTGGGCCGGCAGCGTGAAGACGTACGAGTCGGCGGCGTCCGGCGAGCCGAGGTCGGCCGCAAGCCGGCGCTGGTTGCCGGCGCGTGCGGAGGCGACGCGGGGTCGCCAGCTGGTGTCGGCGGAGAGCCTCGCCGCGAACGTGGTCGGCTCTCCGGGGGGTACGACGATGGCGTCGGGAAGGGGCTCGAGCCGCGCGAACGTGTAGCGCGGAAGGGAGCGCCACGGCGCGACGAGCCGCGCCCAGGCGTTGCCGGCCGCGGCCGGCACCACGGTCGCGAGCACGGCCGCCAGGCCGAGCGGCACGGCCGCGAGCACGAGCCAGCGCCCGAGACGGGTCGGTGGCACGGCGGCACGCAGGTCGTGGTGCCGCGCCCGCTCGGCCACCTGGTGGATCGCGGCCTCGCACAGCGCCGGCGAGCGCGAGGGCATGCCGGCGGCGTGCTCGCGCACGATTTCGATGATGCCGAGCAATTGGTCGCCGAGGCTGCGGAAGCGTCGTCCCACGAGCCGCGCCACATCGTCGAGCGCGCGCACGCGCCAGACCCAGCGGTAGGCCGCCAGCGGGACGGCCAGCGCCGAGGCCACGGCGGCTGCCAGGAGTCCCCAGCGCACGACCGCCGGCGTCTCGCCGAAACGATCACAGGCGAACACGGCGAGGTGGCACGCCACCGCGCCCAGGACGGCGATGCACGCCGCCTTGACGAGCTTGACCCGGCCGACGAGGCCGCGAAACGCGAGGATCTGCCGCTCGAGTTCGGCGGGCAGCGCGAGCCGTCTGCCCTCGGAGCGACCTCGCCCTGCCTCGACCGTCGCCATGCTCCGTCCTCGCTTCGCCGGCGGCAGCACGCCGACCTGACACTGAATTGTCGCACTTCCGCGCCGCTCCCGCCAATGTTCCGGCAGCCCGGGTGACATGCGGGCAGCAGAGGGTCGTCACACGAGCCTTTCCCGCAAACGGAGCCAGTCCCCGTTGCATCGTGGCGCACGCTTTCCAGCGTGCGAATGCGGTCGGGCGTGCCAAGCGACGAGCCACTCCAGATCGGCCCCGACTCCGAGGATGAAGGTCTGCTCGCCCTTCCTCCCGGGTTCGTACGCCAGAAGGCGTGCGCCACAGGGG
>JBJTBO010000432.1:0-18073 GCA_046091445.1 Planctomycetaceae bacterium
CACTCCGGGTCGAGCGCTCGAGTCGGCGGATCCCCGCGCGCGGCGATCTCCGCGAGTCGCTGCTTCGCGATGTTGGCCTCCTCGGAAAGGTGATTCGACCACGTCACGCCGAGCGGCCGCTCCTCGGGGGGCACGACAGGGGCGTGATCGACGGTGCTCCGGCGACCGTCGTAGCCCGCCTCGAGGAGGCCGCGCGCGAGGCCCCGCTCCGCGTCGGTCGGCCCGCGGGAGAGGATCCTGCGGAAGACCCCGTCGATGAAGCCGTCGAGCGGGAGGTCCCGCAACGCCAGATGCGTGAACGCACTGCCGTCGGACAACTGCGCCGCCCGCTTCACGACGACCCCGTTGGAGAGCACCGCGGGCTGCAGGGCCGTCGGTTCCGCATCCCGATGCGTCACGGGAGCCTGTCGCTCGCCCCGCCAGCCGAACGCCTCCATCAGGGTCACGTAGTGCTGGGCGAACGGCAGCGAGAGACTCGGGCGATCCCGTTCGTTGCCGAGGGCGGTGAACTGCCAGGCCCGCGTCGGCTGACCGAGGTTGAGCGACTTGTCGGTCTGACGGCTCGTGTCGATGTCGATGTTCATCGGTTCGGTATCGAACGGCTTGCCGCTGGCGACGGAGAGGGAATCGACGATCTGCTCGGCGGACATCCGTCGCGGGAGCCGCCCCGCGAACGCCTCTGGCGGCGCGGCGGACGAACGACCGTACGTGTGCGACATCAGGATCACACGCGCGACGTGCTCGAGCGCATGGTCGTGCAGCACGAGGTCGCGGGCGAGCCAGTCGAGCAGGGCGGCGGCGTTCGGGTCTCCCCCGCTCCAGTCGTCGGCGTTGGCCACCAGCCCACGGCCCATGAGCCGCTCCCACAGCCGATTGACGACCACCCGCGCGAACCGTCGGTTCGCCGGGGACGTGATCAGCGCGGCGAGCTCCTCCCGGGTGTCGTCCGGCTGCCGGATCTCGCCCCGCACCGCCTCCCGCGCCACGAGATCGTCGAACGGCCACACCGGCGCGACGTCGGTGCCGGGCTGCAGCGTGATCGAGATCGCGAGACTCGCGAGGCGTGCCGGGTCGCCGGGCACGCTGCTCGTGGCCGGCACCCGCTGCGGGCCGCGCTTGAGCATGGCGGCGAGACCGAAGAGATCCTGCTGGAGAAACGGATGATTCGGAGCGTCGTGGCAGCGGGCGCAGTTCATCTCCATGCCGAGGAACGCCCGGGCGAGGACGTGCGCCTTCGCCGCGAACGGGGCGTCGTTCTCGGTGGCCAGCGCGAAGCCAGCCGGGCCGCCGAAGTGGGTGCTCCCCTCCATCATCACGAGTTCGGTCACCATCCGGTCGATCGGCTTGCGATCCACGAACGAGTCGTGGATCCAGAAGCGGAACGGGCCGGTGTTGTTGAGGGTGGGATTGACGAGGTTGGGATTCTCCGCGAGCACGTCCTGCCAATACCCCACCCAGTGATCGGCCCACCGCGGATCGGCGAGCCATGCATCGACCAGCCGCGCACGGCGGTCGGACCGTCGATCCGCGATGAACGCCTCGACCTCGGCGGCCTCCGGCACGATGCCCCGGACGTCGAGCGAGAGCCGACGAGCGAACGCGGCATCGTCGATGAGCGCGGCCGGTGCGACCCCCTGCTCGATGAGCCGGGCGTTGACGAACCGATCGATCTCGTTGTGGACGGCGGCCGCGTACGCCGCATGGGACGCCGGTATCTCGGGAACGATCGGACCCGGAGAGGCGAGCACGAAGTCCCTGGCGGCGGCATGCCTGCGGCGCCAGTATTCGTCCTGTCCGGCGGCTGCCGCGCGCCGCGCGGCCGTGTCGACGGCCTCGCGCTCCGCGTCGAGCCGGGCGACGAGCCGTCCCCAGCCCTCGTCACTGAGCGGCATGCGGTCACCGGTCGAGCCCCGTCCGATCGCCTGCACCACCGTCGGCACCCCATCCGGCGGTCCGATGCTCGCCGAGAACTCGCCGGTTTCCGGGCGGCGGCCCCGGCCGCCGACGCGGACCTCCACGTGGAGCGTGTGGCGCCCACCGTCACCATCGACATCGACGACGGCCTGCTGATCGCCCGGCTGCACGATCCGCATGCCGGTCGGGCCGGTGCGGTCGGGCTGGAACATCTTTTCGGGGCCGTCGGTCCGCTGCCCCGGAGCCTTCAGCTCGGCCACCTTCTCGCCGTCGAGAAAGATGCGGGCCGCCCCACGGGTCCGCACGGTGATGCGCTGCCGTCCCTCGGGAAGGTGCACGAGGCTCCGCGCCCGCACCACGAACGGATTCGTGCGGTCGGCTCGCACGCCGGCCCCGTCGAACCGCACGGGCAGGGCCGTCATGGCGAAAAACTCACGGCTGAATCGTTCGGTGGGCTCACGCGGCGCGTACGACCAGCCCGTGCCGTCGGGAACCCCTTCGATCACCTCGAAGAGCACGGCGTCCTCGGGCACGGGAGCGAGCGCCACGTCCGGCACCGCGGAGATCCGGTCATCGACATGCCACCGCGCGGCGATCCGCTCGGGAGACAGGACGCGACGATGCACGGCGACGCTGTCGAGGAGTCCGGGAAAGGTGCTGGCCGCCGCGCCCCCCAGCGACGAGCCGATCCAGACCTCGTCCTCGTCCATGACCGGTTGCCTGGAGGTGGCGCCGCCGAGGTCCCAGGCTCCCGCCACCGGCCGTCCGTCGATGAAGCCACGGATCGAATCCGGGCTGCCGAACGTGTAGGTCACCGCGACGTGATGCCAGCCGGAGTCGGGCTCGAACACGTCGGTGCTGGTCCAGCGGTGAAACGCCCCGGCCGGACCAGCCTCGGTGCCCTCCGACGTCGTCGGGGCGGCCTCCGGCGCCGGGTCGGCCGCGGTGCGAAACAGAAAGCTCACGGCGGCGGCACCGCGGACACCGGTCAGCCGCAAGGCCCAAGTCTGGTTGTCCTTCGCCACCTCGGGCCGGCCGGTCCGTCCCTTTCCCACGATCACGGCCTGCTGGCCGTCGCCGACCGCGAACGGGTGCACCCACGCCTCGAGCGTGATCGCGTCACCGGCACCGAAACGCAGGTCGGGGGCGTCCGCGAGTCGAAAAAACCCCCTGCCGTCGCCGAGGATGGCCGCCCCGTTCGCGGCATCGGCGGTCGGATGCCGCGGCGGACGCGGGCCCGGTTCTCCGAGCATCGCGGTGCCGATGACGTCGGTCCGACGGGAGACGACCGTCGGCTCGTCCGTATCCGCAGCCGTGTCGGGTGGCACCGAGTCGGCAACCACCTGCTTCGACCCTGCCGCCTCCTCGAAACGCCAGAGCGCGACCGGCCGGTCGAGAATGATCTCTCGGTCGGCGGTGGAGACCGGCACCGCCCTCCCGACGGCCGGCGAACCGACTGCGAAGCACGTGGCGAGGCACACCCCGAGCAGTCCGGCCCATCCGCCGCGTGCCGGCACGATGGTGAAGGATCGCGGACGCATCGGGCACGAGGAGGCAGGAGGCTGCGTCACGGTGCGAAAACGAACGCTCGCCCGGCTACGATTGTACCCCACGCCGGGCGGACGCGGAATCGACGCGGGCCTGCGTCCCCCTTCACGTCCGTGCCAAACGTCACCAACCCCGGAACCCACCCATGTCCACCGCCGTCGCTCCGTGCGCCCATGCCCCTCGCCGCCAGGCATGGCTTCGACGACTCCTCGCGGCTCCCCTCGTCGCCCTGTGCGGGTTCGTGAGCGGTGCCGGCGCGGCGGGCCTCGACGACCTGATCGACGGGCCGCCAACCGTCCGTGAAGTGGCCGGTGGGTTCACGTTCACCGAGGGTCCGGCCTCCGACGCGCGCGGCGACGTGTTCTTCAGCGACATTCCCCGGAAAAAGATCCACGTCTGGCGGCTCGGCACCGGTTCCGGTGGCGTCGAAACCTGGCTCGACGACTCCGGGAGCACCAACGGCCTGTTCTTCGGTCCCGATGGCATCCTCTACGCGTGTCAGATGGGCGAGTCGCGTCGCGTGGTGGCGATCGATCCGGCATCCCGGGCGGTCCGGGTGATCGCCGAACGCTTCGAGGGCAAGCGATTCAACGCGCCGAACGATCTCGTCGTCGATGCGGACGGAGGCGTCTGGTTCACCGACCCGGGCTACGGACGCAAGCCCGAGGAGGTGGAGCAGGACTGCGAGGCCGTCTACTGGATCTCGCCGGATCGATCGCAGGTGAAGCGGGTGGCAGACGGATTCCGGCGTCCGAATGGCATCATCCACTCGCCCGATCGGGCCACGCTGTACATCACCGATCGCGACGGCGACGTGACGTGGGCCTATCCGGTCGAGGGACCGGGCAAGCTCGGGGCGAGGCGCCGCTTCGCCGACGTCGGCTGTGACGGATTCGCCGTCGACGAACGGGGCAATCTCTACGCGACGGTGAAGGAACCGGTGCTGCGCGTCTACGCGCCCGACGGGGCCGTCATCGGCGACATCCCGCTGCCCGTGCCGGCCGCCAACGCCACGTTCGGCGGGCCCGACCGCAGGACGCTCGTCATCACCGCCCGCGACAAGGTCTTCTCGCTGCCGATGAAGGTGCGCGGCGGCTGAGCGGCGCACACCGTCAGTCGCCCGCCGCGTCCGCCGTCATGTGGCCCCGGATCTGGGCGAGCACGAGCGGCAGATAGACGACCCCGGTGTAGTGGTCGGCGTGGAGCTGCACGTGGTGGTCCTCCGGAAGTCCGGCCGCCTCCGCGAGGAGGGCCGCATGCCTCGGCGGCACGACGTCGTCATAGCGCGCCGAGTAGAGCCACGTGCGGTCGGGGTCGAGCCGATGGGCGAGCCGCAGAGGCTCCACGGCATGGAAGGCCGAACGCACCTGCTCCGCACCCATGCCCGCCTCGGCCAGCCGCATGCGGAGCGCCTCGGCGTCGCGCCGGCCCGTCGCGAGCACCCCGGCGATGTCCCCGCCCGCGAGCACGATGAAGACGCGGGCGAAGCCGCGGTCGAGCGTGGCCGCGGTCGCCGTGACGAATCCGCCCAGGCTCGTGCCCTGCACCCCGACGCGGGCCGCATCGACGCCCGGCAGCACGGCCACCGCATCGCGGGCACGCCGCACATCGGCCACCGCCTGGGGCACGGCCCGCACCAGCGAGTCCGGGCCGGGCTTCGTCCCCGGGGGCCGGCGCAGGCCGTAGTACGGCAGGTGGATCATGCAGGCGTGCACGCCACGGGCGGAAAGGCCCCGCGCGATCATGCGGCCGAACGGCATGCCGCTGCCCGACTCGTGCACGACGACGCACGCCGGTCCGGGCACGACGCCCCCCTCCGCATCCCGTGCCGCGTACCACTCCATCGCGACGGTGTCGTTGGCGGCCACGCCCCCCGGTCGTGGCGATGGGAACCGCACCGCGGCGTCGCCACGATCGGGCGCGGCCTGCTCGATGACCACCTCGAACGGTTGCGGCTCCCACAGGAGACCGTCCAGGCACGCTCGCCCGTCGGCTGTCGCGTCGGCCTGTGGATCGAGGGAATCGGCTGCCGCGAATGTGGCACCCGGCGGCGGGATCGCCACCGCGTCGGCCGTGCGCCCGGGTACGGCCGCGAGGAGCGCGGCAAGATCGAACACGACCGCCGGCTCCTCCGCCGCGGGCCGCGCATGGGAGGCATGGGCGACGTGGACGCGGAGCTTCTCCGGCACGAAGAGCACGTTGTGGAGGTTCGACACCATCGCCACCGGCCGATCCATCAGGTGCAGCGCGGCCTCCTCGTCGATCCGGCCGTGGCGCTCGAGGACGCGTCCGCGCAGGCACTCCAGCCGTTCGCCCGCCGACAGCACGACGGCATCGGGAATGCCGGGGCCGAGCAACGGATGCGCCTCACCCGGATGCACGAACTCCACCTTTTCAGGCGTGGCGGCCACGCCGACGGCGCTGCGGGCCTTGCCGTCGGCGAAGACGTAGTAGTACTCGCAGGTGCGCGGGCTCGTGCGCCACAGGTCCATCACCTCGCCGAGCGACCCGCATTCCTCGAGCGCGCGACGCATGAGCGTCGCCATGGGCACGCCGTCCCAGTGGCCCTCGCCACGGCCCCCCATCTCCCCGAGCGAAATGCCCTGCTCGTTCATGCCGCTGACGCTGCCGGTGAAACCGGCGTAGCCGACATTCATGAACGGGATCGCGTCACGCGGCGCTACGACGAACGTCGCGGCCGCATCCTGGAGGCCGATCTGGGTCATGTAGTCGAGCACCCGCCCGTGGTAGAGCGTGCCATCGACGGTGGCCGACCCGAGGACGGCGAATCCCGAGCAGTGGAACAGCTCGGGAAACACGTTGACCGTCGCCATGAGCCTGCGGTCGCAGCCGATCGCGTCGGCAAGCGCCGCCGTCTCCCGCTGATGCCGCTCGGGAATGTGCGGCGCCAGTCGATCCAACGCCTCCTCGAGGCGCCGGCGAAACCAGCGTCCATCGCGGATCGTCTCCACCGTGCCCACGACGTGCATCACCGAATCGAGGCATCGCCACGCCTCCTCCCGCAGCAGCTGCCCGTGGGCCCGCCCGATCGCCTCGGGCGTGCCGAAGAGCGTGACGACGCGGTGGCCGCCGACCCAGCGCAACGTGCCGTGATCGACGGTTCGATCGACCTCATCGGGCGTGACGAGCGACGCCGCGGGCGCGAGGATTTCGAGGCTGCGGCGCACGCCCCGCGCGAGCGTCCGCTCGAGTTCGTCCCGCGGAAGATCGTGTCGCTTGAGCCCCGGCCACGCGTCGGCTCCGGCGGGCTTCGTGACCGACACCAGGCGGATCGTCGCCGAGAAACGGCTGCCCGACACGTCGAACGCGCCCTGGTCGTCGGCGCGTCGCAGCGTCAAGTCGCCGCACCGCCAGCTGCCGTCCTCACGGTGTCGCACATCGAACGCCGTTCGCGCGAGGCTGACGAGGGGTCCCACCCTGGCCTGCGCGAGGAGCGGCACCGCGACGGAGACGATCGAGTCGTTCGAGACGAGCCGCGCGGCCATGCCGAGGGGTGCGAGCTGGTCGGACGGGTCCACGGCACCCGTCCCGACGTGCACGACCCCGTGCCGTGGCAGCGCGAGGGCGGTGGCGTCGGCACGACGCCGGAGGGTCGCCGCGTAGTCCGGATGTTCAAGGACGAGATCGAAGGCGGTGGCGTCGAACCGCTCGATCCGCACGTGAATCGGAGGGCGGTCCTCATCCACCTGATCCGGGTCACCGAGGCGGACACGCGCCTCGACGGCGAACGTCTCGTGATGGCCCGAGACACACTCCCACAGCGGCGCGATCGCCTGCTCGAGCGTGGCCGTCTCGGCCCCGCGCGTTCCCAGCACCGGCCAGGCGCCGGCGACCAGGAGCCACACCACCACACGCAGACGCAGACGCGGAACGCCCATGGCATGCTTCCCAGGTGAGCCGCCGCGGCCGACCCCCCCGCGGGCCGATCGTGCATCGTGAGGCGACGCCGCGACTGAGCCGTCATTGTCATGATTTCCGGCGCGTCCCGCCACTGCGGCTCGACCGCCCCGGGCTCGGAAGATGACGTCGGGGGCGTGGAAGACCGGCTCGAAGAGCGGGCGGCGCGGTAAACTCGGGATCTCATGTCGAGGGAGGCGTGGACCATGCGTCGCATCGTGGCGGGGCTCGTGAGCCTGACCGGATCGATCAGGCTGATCTTGAGCATGTCGATCATGTCGACCCTGTCGATCATGGCCGGGACGGGATCGTTCGTGTCGGCAGCGGACGGCAGTGCGGGCCCCGAGCGTGTGTTTCGCGACGCGGTCGCCGCGCTCTTCGCGGGCAAGCCCGAGGAGGCGTCACGGCTCTTCGACGAGGTGGTCGCGGCACGTCCCGAGGACGAGCCGCAGTTCTGGCAGCGGGGGATCGCCCTCTACTACGCGGGCCGCTTTGCCGACGGGCGCCGGCAGTTCGAGCTGCACCGCACCGTGAATCCCGCCGACGTGGAGAACGTCACGTGGCACTTCGCGTGCGTCGCCCGCGGCGCCGACGCGGCGGCCGCCCGCGCGGCCCTGCTGCCGGTCGGTGACGATCCCCGGGTGCCGATGCGCGAGATCCTCGCGCTCTACGCGGGAACGGGAGACGCGGACGCCGTGATCGCGGCCGCCGATGCGGGGCCTGAATCGGCACGACGCAACCAACGCTGCTACGCCCATCTCTATCTCGGCCTCCATGCCGAGGCCCGCGGTGACGCCGAGGCCGCCCGCACCCACATGCTGCAGGCGGCCGGCCCCTTTGCGATGGGCCACTTCATGGGCCGGATCGCCCAGCTCCACGTCCGGCTGCGCGGATGGGAGCCGGACGCGGGCTCCGCGCCGACGGACACCACGCGATAGCGACCGGCAGCCGGAGCGGGAGTGTGGCTCGCGGGGGGATCGTCGCGATTTTTCGCGGCAGTCTTGGGCGACACCTGCGGCGCGCGTAGGATGCCTGAAGAGTGTTTCGGTTCGGCGGCCTTGAGCGGCCCGAGGGGAGCGACGATGGGCGACACCGCACCCCATTCCGTGACCGACGGCGAGCGGCGGGCCCATGCGCTGCTCGAGACGTTCGATGCCTGGGCCGACGTGCTGCGCTCGGGGTCGGAGCAGCCAGCGGTCGCGGCCGGGCCTACCGCCACGCCGGGGCCTGCCACACCCTCGGCGGCGCCGGCGGACGGCGCGTTCCCTGTGCCGCGTCCCGTCGACCTCTCCGGCCGGGTCGGCGTCGACTCCACGCCGCTCACGCGCCCCGTGCTCCGCGCCTCCATGGCCCTGCTGCACGTCATCGACGACGGTCGCGAAACGGGCGAGACGGTGCGCATGCGGGGCGATCGGCTGGTGATCGGTCGCCACGAAGGGGACGTCGTCGTGCCCCACGACCTGCTCATGTCGCCACGTCACGCCGCGATCGAGCGGATGCCCGACGGACAGTGGCAGCTGGTCGATCTCGGCAGCGGTGGCGGGACCTTCGTCCGCGTGACGCAGGCGCGGCTGCGCGACGGGGGGGAAGTGGTCATCGGATCGACGCGGCTCGTGCTGCGGGAGGTGGACCTCACCGAGGCATGGCTCGTCGAACGGTCTCCCCGCGACGTCGCCGCCGGCCTGCCCCCCGACGGCGGCAGGCGGCACGAGTGCCACGCGCCCTCCACGACGATCGGTCGCACGGGCCACGGCTGCACGATCCAGCTGGACGACCGCTTCGTGAGCCCGATTCACGCCGAGCTCGTGCGCTCCGCGCGGGGCTGGAAGATCCGCAACGCGGGCGTCAACGGGGTCTGGGTGCGGATCGGAGATCCGGTGCGGCTGGGCGAGCCGTCGCAGTTCCAGTGCGGCGAACAGCGGTTCGTCTTCGAGGCGCTCCGCTGACGGTCGGCCGGTCCGGCCGCCCTCATCCCAGCATCCAGTCGGGCAGCCGCCGCACGCGTCCCTCGCGGTCCACGCAGACCACCGTGGTGGTGCCCGTCACGAGGATGGAGGTGCCGCGAATCACCTCGTAGGCATGACGGATGTGAGCGGCCCCGATCTTCTCCACACGCGTTCTCAGGCGGAGCAGATCGTCGTACTCCGCCGGGGCCCGGTACCGCACCGTCGCCTCCGAGACCACCATGAAGAGGCCCGCATCCTCGAAGGCCCGGTAGGAATGGCCGTGCGCACGGAGCATCTCGGTCCTGCCCATCTCGAAGTAGGTCAGGAAGTTGGCGTGGTGCACGCGGCGCTGCCCGTCGGTCTCCTGGTACCGGACGCGGATCTCGATCTCGTGCACGTCGGGCATGGCCGATCACCGAGGGGGGCGGAAGTGCCGTCGCGTTGACCACGCTGACGGCGGCACTCTATCCTGCCCCCCGGACTCTCTCAACGATCCATGTGGAGGATGAGCGCGTGAGCCTGGCCGGCGGTGGTGACGAGGCGGGCATCGGGTTCGCGACCGCCCGCGGGCGCAGCTGGCCGACGCTCCGGCAGTTCACCGTCTTTCTCGAGAATCGGGTCGGCCAGCTCCTGGAACTCGTCCGCCGCTTCGACGGCTCGAAGGTGAGGATCGTCGCCCTCTCGATCAGCGACTCGGGGGAGTGCGCCTTCGTCCGCTTCCTGCTGAGTCACCCGGAGCAGGGTCGCGAGATTCTGGAACGAGCGGGCCTCGCGCTCATCGAGAGCGATCTGATCGGTGTCGAACTGCCCGACGACGGCCAGCCCCTCCTCCGCATCTGCACCGCACTCCTGCAGGCGGAGGAGAACATCATCCAGGCCTCTCCCATCCGCGAACGGCCTCGTGGCAGACCGGCCGTCGCCCTGATCGTCGACAATACCGAGATGGGCCTCGAGACGCTCGGCTCGAAGGGCTTCACGATGATCACCGAGGGTGATCTCGACGCCAACGCGTGAGGGTCGCTGGCCCGCCTCACTCGAACATGCCTTCGGGCATGTCCCGCACCTGTCGCACCACCACCTTCTGGATCGCGTCCCAGGCCACGGCGGTCAGGGTCAACGTGCCGTCCGGCGCCAGGCTCGCGAACAGACCGTGCGTACCGCGCGACCACGTGTGGTCGTACCACTCGGGCAGCACGACGCTCCCGCTGGCGAGGTGCAGTTCGACGATGCCGCCGTGGTCCCGCTCCTCCCAGAGGCGGGCCACCAGCCGCGCCACCGGATTACCGAATGGCTCGGTGCCGGCGGCGCTTCCATCCGCACCGGCTGCGGGCTCGGGAGCCTCGCCATCCACGACCGCGTCACCCGGCAGCACACCGCTGCCGATGAAGCCCCAGCCATCTCCCTCCGAGGGCACGCGTTCGGCAGTGACCGATTCCTCCCCCGGCCCAGCGGCCACCGCCGCCGTCTCGACGTGGGCCACCGCCGTCGCGCCCGCTGGACTCGCCGCAACGGGCGCCTCGACCGGCTCGACCTCGGGTTCCGGGGCGTCCTCATCCACGGCGACGGCCGGCGGCGGCACGGGAACCACGACCGCCGCTCCACAGCCCTGCTTGTCACAGCGGCCTCGCTTGCCGGCATAGGCCTCCTTGACGACGAGACGGTGTCCCTTCGGGCAGTGAAAGATGATCTGCCCACTCGTGAACTGCGGTGGCGGCAGTCGATCGGGCCTCACGGATTCCGCGTCGCTCATCGATGGTGTCCTCGTGCGTCTCCCGCCTCCCGGAGTCGACCCACGGACGAGTCGCGGGCTCCACGGCGACGCGTCTCCCTCGGCGCGTGGGGCGGTGGCGCCACTCGCCGGGCCGTGGCGGCGTGGCCGGCGTGCCCCGGCTTCACCGGCTTGACTCCACCCGAGCCGCCTCTGAAACTGCCCGGCCTCGTCTCGGACCGGCTCATTCCGCCTCCCGCGTCTCCCGATCATGGCCATCAACGTCGTCTGCCCCGGCTGCCGGTCCCGCTTCGCGGTGAGCGAGAAGTTCGCGGGCAAGACCGGTCCGTGTCCCAAGTGCAAGCAGCCGATCGTGATTCCGACGCCTGCCGCCAAGGACGTCGTGGTGCACGAGCCGGAGCCGGCCCAGCCGACGGCTCCGGGTGCGGCGCCGGTGACGATCCCGTTCCGACGGGTCGAGACACGAGTCAGCGGGCTGACGTGGACGCTGATCGTCGCCGGTGCGGTCGTCACGATGGTCGTCGCGTGGGCCACCGGTCGCGCGTGGAGCCCGGCGACGCCTCCTGACTGGATCCTCGCCGCGGGCGGGTTTCTCATCGCGATCCCGTGCGTCGCCCTCGGCTACGCCGCGATCCTTGACCGTGAACTCGAGGCCTACCAGGGCCGCAGCCTCGCGCTCCGCGTGCTCATCTGCTCGGCCGTCTACGCCGCCTTGTGGCTGGCGAAGGGGGTGCTTCCCGCCGAGTCGACCGCCGAGATGTGGCAGTGGCTCTACCTCGGTCCGCTGTTCGCGTTTCCCGGCGTGCTGGCGGCCTATGCCGCATTCGACTTCGACTGGGGCCCGGCCTCGGTGCACTTCTCGCTCTACGTGATCGTCACCGCGTTCCTCCGCTGGCTGGCCGGCGTGCCGCCGCTGTGAGCGGATGGAGCAGGACGGTCCGATGACTCTCGCCTCGCTGCCGGAACTGGTCGCCCTCGACTCGATCGTCGACGGTGTCCGCATCCCGCCCGACCTCACCGTTCCGCTCACTCCGCGGGTGCGACTGCTGCTCGACACCTCGGAGATGCGCCGACTCGCCCGGGTCAGCCAGCTGGGGCTCGTTTCGCTCGTCTATCCCGGGGCGAGGCATGACCGGCTCGAACACTCCCTCGGGGTCTACCGGCTGGCGCTCGAGTTCCTCCGTCGCCTCCGGCAGGACGAGCGCTTCGTGGCAGCCGTCGACGAGTCCGACGCGACGGCATTCATCGCGGCCGCCCTGCTGCACGACGTGGGGCACTGGGCCTTCTGCCATCCGGTGGAGGACATGGCCCTTCCCGAGATTCCACGGCACGAGTCGCTCGTCGCGAGCCTCCTCGCGGGCGGGGAGGCCGGGGCCGTGCTCCGCGACGGGTGGTCGCTCGATCCGGCTCGTGTCGCGTCGCTCATCGACGGCACCGCCGACGACCGGGCGGGACGACTCCTGCGGTCGCTGCTGTCAGGTCCCGTGGACGTCGACAAGATGGACTACCTCGTCCGCGACAGCCTTCACGCGGGTGTCCCCTACGGCCGGCACTTCGATCAGCCACGACTGCTCGGGAGCCTCTGCACCGATGACTCCGGCACGACGCTCGCGATCAGCGACAAGGGACGGACGGCGGCGGAACTCATGGTGTTCGCGCGCTACGTCATGTTCAGTGAGGTGTACTGGCACCACGCGGTGCGCAGTGCGACGGCGATGCTCCAGCGGGCCGTCTGGGTGGTGCGGGATCGCATCGAGCCCGCGCGGCTGGTGCGGTGCGACGACGACGGGTTCATCCACTGGATCACCACGGCCACCGCCGGCACGGCAGCCGAGCCGCTCGTGAACGGCCTCTTCGGACCGGTGCGTCGCCTCTTCAAGCGGGCCGCGTCGTTCGACGCCGTCCGCCATCCCGAGGTGCACCGGGCGGTCGCGGGGCGCCCCTACGCCGAGACCGCCGCGATCGCCCACCGGCTCGCCGCGCGGCTCGCCGATCGGCTCGACGTGGCGATCGCACCGCACGACATCCTGGTGGACGCGCCACCCGCCGAGCGCGAGGTGGAGTTCCGACTTCGCGTGAAGGAGCGGGCGGGGCGCGGCGGGGACAGCCGCTGGCACGGGCTGGAGGATCTCTCCCCGGTCGTCCGCAGCCTGGCTCGCGAGCAGTTCGACGACCTGGTCAAGCGGGTGCGCGTCTTCGCGGCCCCGCACGTGGCGGCCCGCATCGCCGCGTGTGACGATCTGCCGCACGCCGTGCTCGAGGCGACGCGCGGCTGACGCGCGGCCGATGGCCAGCGGCAGCGACGCCGTGCGGGCGCCTCCCCCGCCCGCACGAGCCCGCTCCGCGCACGAAAAAACCCTCCGGCGGGCCGGAGGGTTTCGTCGCCAGATCATCTCTGGAGTGCGTTCGCTTGGAGCGGTTGCTGAATCGGTTGCCTGAATCGGTTACCTGGAGCGTCCGACCCAGGAACCGCCGCCCGGTGCGGTCGGCGGGGTTCCGCGGACTCGACGTGGGCCGGGGCTCAGTTGGCTGCGACCGGCAGCTTGCCCTCCGCGAGCAGGGCACCGAAGGTCGGTCCGCCGGCGGCGCTCGGCAGCTTCGCCACCTCGTCGAGCGCCATCCGGATCTTCTCGGGATTCTTCGCGTCCTCCTTCTTATCGAGCCGCTCGGCGAGCGCCTCGCCGTAGGCGTTGCGATCCTTCTTGTTCGAGCCGACGTGGCAGACGTTGCACTTCGCCGAATCGACGGCGGCGACCAGCGGCGAGCCGTCCTTCACGTAGACGGCCTTGAACTCGTCGAAGAACTGCTTGATGGCATAGGCCGGACGCGCCGAAGCGCCGGCGACGAGAGCGATGCCGAGACCGAGGGTGCACGCGTACCTGCTGCTGCGAATCATGGATAGGCTCCGAGTGAAATCGGTGGCGCCACGCCACCTCGGTCCGCTGGGGACTCTCTAGAAAATAGATCGTGGCGGTGCGGTCGCGTCAAGAAAGCCGGCTCCCGGAAGTCGCCGTGCCGAATCGTCATTCCGGCGCCCGCCCGCGACGGACGAGCGCCCCGTGACGTCGCGGCAGGATGCCGCCTCGCACGACAGACGACCCCTCAGCTCGCCGGCGACTCGGAGCGGTCGGTGACGGCCGGCGCTCCGGGTGGCTCCATCCGGATCCCCGGGACGTCGCGACGGCGATCCGCGGCCCCCCGCAGCCACAGGCCGGTGACGAGGGCGATGAACGCGGCCAGAGGCAGGAGCCACGGCAGGACCGACGCCGGCCGGGGCAGTGGCACGGGCGCCCTCACGCGCGGCGCGGCCAGCTCGATCCCGTGCTCGTCGGCGAACGCCGCGAGGTCCGCCACGAGGTCCACCGGACGCTGATAGCGCTCGCCGGGATCCTTCGCCATCAGGCGGCCCAGGATGGCCGCGAGCCGCCGTGGCACGTCGGGTCGCAGACGCTCGATCGACGGCGGGGGCTCCTGCTGATGCTGGAGCAGTTTCTGCACCATCGTGCCGTCGGCGAACGGCGCCCGGCCTGCGAGCATGAAGAACATCGTGCAGCCGAGCGAATAGAGGTCACTGCGGACGTCGGCCGCCCGCGGGTCGCGTGCCTGCTCGGGCGAGATGTAGTCGAAGGTGCCCAGCGTCATGCCGCTGATGGTGAGATCACGATCGCCGGCCATCTGGTGGAGTCGGGCGAGTCCCATGTCGACGATCCGAGCACGACCGGTCGGGGTGATGACGATGTTCGACGGCTTGATGTCACGGTGCACCACCGACCGCTGGGATGCGTGCTCGAGGGCGTCGGCAACCTGCATCGCGACGTCGACGGTGCGGGCGACATCGAAGGCGCCGTCCTCGCGGACGATGTCGCGGACGTTGCGCCCCTCGATGTACTCGAGGACGATGTAGTGCCAGCCGTCCTCGCTGCCGACGGCGTGCACCCGACCGATGTTCTCGTGATCGAGCCGGGCGGCCGATTGCGCCTCGTTGCGGAAGCGCCGCAGCATCTCCTCGTCGTCCGCCTGCCGGCCGGCGAGCACCTTCACCGCGACGATGCGATCGAGCGTCGTGTCATGGGCGCGGAACACCGCCCCCATGCCCCCTCCGCCGATGAATCGCTCGAGGCGATAGGGGCCGAGGCTCGTACCGAGCAGCTCGCGACCGATCTCGGCCGACGAGGTCGCTCCCGGCCCGGAACGCGCCGAGATGATCGTCGCCTCGCCGCCGCGATCGGCCTGTGGCACGGCCGCCGAGCCCGTCGATCCGGACGTGGAGACCGCATCGTCGTGTGGATCAGGCATGAACCGACCCTACCACCGCCGCGAAGGGCCGGTCAACGCGACGCCGCGACGTGTCACGGCGGCGTGTCGGGTCAGGCGTGGATCGCCCGCCCGCCGACGGCCAGCGCCGCCTCCTTGAGCGCCTCGGGCAGCGTCGGATGGGCGTGGCACACGCGGGCGATGTCCTCGGCGGTCGCCCCGAAATTCATCGCTGCCGCCGCCTCGCCGATCAGATCCCCCGCCGAGGGGCCGATGATGTGGACCCCGAGCACGCGATCGGTCGTCGAGTCGGCCAGCACCTTCACCTTCCCGACGGTGTCGTCGATGGTGCGGGCCCGGCCGTTCGCCCGGAACGGAAAGACGCCCTTCGTGTAGGCCACGCCGGCGGCCTGAAGCTGTTCCTCCGTGCGCCCGACGGTCGCGATCTCCGGATGGGTGAAGACGACCGCCGGCACCAGGTCGTACTCCACGTGGGCCCAGCGGCCGGCGATGCCGTCCACGCACGCCACGCCGTCCTCCTCCGCGCGGTGGGCGAGCAGCGGCCCCGGGATGCAGTCGCCGATCGCCCAGACGCCCTCCGCCGTGGTGCGAAAAGCGTGGTCGACCCCGATGCATCCACGCCGATCGGGCGTGATGCCCACGGTCTCGAGCCCGAGGTCGGCCGTCGCGGGTCGCCGCCCGGTCGCCGCCAGGACACGATCGCACGCGATCGGTTCGCGTCCCTCGCATTCCACGATGCAGCCGGTCCCGTGGCGGCGCGCGGAGCGCACCTTCACGCCGAGCTGGATGTCGAGCCCCTGTTTCCGAAACAGCGGCAGCGCGTCCGCCGCGATGTCACCGTCGATCCCGAGGAGGATGCGGTCGGCATATTCGAGCACGGTCACCCGCGCGCCCAAGCGCCGCCACACGCTGCCCAATTCGAGGCCGATGTAGCCGCCGCCGACGACGACGAGGTGACCCGGGACCTCGCCATAGTCGAGCGCCGCGGTGCTCGTGCCCACGTGGGTGCCATCGATCTCGATTCCCGGCAGCACGATGCTTTCGCTGCCCACCGCGAGCACCACCCGCGGCGTCTCGAGCAGCGTGACCGCGCCGTCCGCGGCCGTCACCGCCACGCGGCCGGGCCCCGCGAGCCGGCCGATGCCGCGGTAGCGGGTCACCTTGTTCTTCGCGAGCAGGCCATCGATTCCCTTGGCCAGCGTGGCGACCACGTCGGCCTTGCGCCGCATCATCGACGCGAGATCGAGCGACACGCCCGCGACGCGGACGCCGTGGGACGCGAGGTGATGGCAGGCCTCCTCGTACCGATGGCTCGATTCGAGCAGGGCCTTCGACGGGATGCAGCCGACCCGCAGGCAGGTGCCACCGAGGCGGTCCTCCTTCTCGACGACGGCGGCCTGCATGCCGAGCTGGGCCGCGCGGATCGCCGCCACGTAGCCCCCGGGGCCCCCGCCGATCACCACCAGGTCATGACGCATGCGGGCGGGTCCTCATACCTCGAGCATCAGGCGGCTGGGATCCTCGATCGTGTCCTTGATTCGCTTGAGGAACGTCACCGCCTCCCGCCCGTCGACGAGGCGATGGTCGTACGTGAGCGCGAGGTACATCATCGGTCGGATCACCACCTGACCCCCGACCGCCATGGGCCGGTCCTGGATCGCGTGGAGGCCGAGGATGCCGCTCTGCGGCGGGGTCACGATCGGTGTCGAGAGCATCGAACCGTAGACGCCGCCATTCGAGATGGTGAAAGTGCCGCCCTGCAGCTCCTCGAGCTTCACCTTGTTGTCCGCAGCCCGTCTCGCGAGGTCGCCGATGCGCTGCTCGATCTCCGCGAACGACATCGTCTCCGCGTTGCGCAGCACCGGCACCACGAGGCCCTTGCCGCCCCCGACGGCGATGCCGATGTCGCAGTAGTCCCGATAGACGATGTGGGGCTCACGATACTCGGCGTTCACCTGCGGCACGGCCCGAAGGGCCTCGACCGCCGCACGCACGAAGAACGACATGAAGCCGAGCTTCACGCCATGCCGCTCCTGGAACGTGTCCTTGAACTTCGCCCGCAGCGCCATCACGGAGCTCATGTCGACCTCGTTGAAGGTCGTGAGCAGGGCCGCGTCGTGCTGCGCGGCGACGAGGCGCTCGGCGATGCGCGGGCGGATCGGACTGATGAGCACCGCCCGCTCCTCGCGACTGCCCCGGGCCTGAGCTGGCGGCGCCGTCATCGCGGTGATGGCCGCCGTCGCCCGCCCCCGCGGCGCGGTGCTGCGGAGCCTCGGCGGGACGCGACGCAACCGCCTGCATGGCGTCCGACTTCGTCACGCGACCGCCGGGGCCCGTCCCGGCCACCGTCGCCGCCGGCACACCGGCCTCACCGAGCACGCGCGCCGCCGCGGGCATCACGCGGGCGGCGGCCGGCGCCGGACCCCCGGCTTGCGGGGCCGCGGGAGCGGCCGAAACCGGAGCGGGCACCGGTGCCGGAGACGCGGTGGACGCTCCCGCCCCGGCGGGCTCGAGCCATCCGATCACCTCGCCGACCACGGCGCGCTCGCCGCTCCCCTTGAGGATCTTCGTGATGCTGCCGGCCACCGGCGCGGGCAGCTCGACGGTCGCCTTGTCGCTCTCGATCTCGACGATCGCATCGTCGACGGCGACCGCATCACCTTCGGCTTTCTTCCAGGCGCCGATCATCACCTCGGTGATCGATTCACCGACTTCCGGAACCTTGAGTTCGATTGGCATGGAG
>JBJTBO010000433.1:0-11170 GCA_046091445.1 Planctomycetaceae bacterium
GATCATGTTCCGGGTGCTCGAGTCGCTTGGTTGGGAGGTGCCCGACTGGATCGTGGTGCCCGGCGGCAACCTCGGCAACTCGAGCGCCTTCGGCAAGGCGTTCGCCGAGTTGCGGAAGCTCGGCCTCATCGACCGCGTGCCGCGGCTGGCGGTGATCAACGCGGCCGGCGCCAACACGCTCCACGAGCTCTACACCCGCCGCGGCCTCCGCTGGCAAGGCGGCCGGGCCGACCTCGCGCCCGCCTGCCACTACTACGACGAACTCGACCGTGAGAATCGCCGCGCCGACACGATCGCCAGCGCCATCGAGATCAACCGGCCCGTCAACCTGACGAAGTGCCTCCGGGCGCTCGAGGTGTGCGACGGGGTCGTGCGCGAGGTCTCGGAGCAGGAGATCCTCGACGCGAAGGCGCAGGTGGGGGCCGGCGGCCTCGGCTGTGAGCCGGCGAGCGCCGCGAGCGTGGCCGGCGCGAAGAAGCTGGTGGCCGAGGGGGTGATCGGCCGCGACGAGCGCGTGGTCTGCATCCTCACCGGCCACCAGCTCAAGGACCCGACCGCGACCGTCGCGTACCACACGACCGACCAGAAGCTCTTCAACGACGTGCTCGGCGCCCGCGGCGTGAGCCGGGCGAGCTATGCCAACCGCGCGGTGAGCGTGAGCAACCAGCTCGACGAGATCGTACAGGCGATCGATCTCTACGGGTGACGGGCTGCGTCCCATGCCCCGGCAGCGAGGGTCGTTGGGGAGATGCGCCGGAACGCATGGACGCTCCGCCGCGCACTGGACGACGATAGGCCCGGTCGATAGCCTCGCTCAATCCGAACATGCATCCGGTGGAGCGGTCCTGCTTCTATGACCCTTCCTGAGTCACGTCGTCTCGTCGTGCACGGTGCGGCCGGCAGGATGGGGCGACGCGTCGTCGCGTGTGCGGCGGCCGCCGATGCGCCGGGCGGGCCCTGGAAGCTGGTCGCGGCGATCGAGCGGGCGGGGCACCCACAGGCTGGAGCCGACGCCGGCTCGCTCGCGGGACTCGCCCCCGCAGGTGTGGCCGTCACGAGCGGGTGGGACGTGCCGGCGGACGTCGTCATCGACTTCTCGCTGCCCGAGGCCCTCTCCGGCATCGTCGCCAGCTGCGTGCGGAAGCGGGTCCCGCTCGTGGTCGCCACGACGGGCCTCGGTGACACCGAGCGGCGGGCGATCGACCAGGCCGCGGCGACGATCGCGGTGCTCGAGTCGCCGAGCATGAGCCTCGCCGTCAACATCTCGATGGACATCGTCTCGCGGGCCGCCGCGCTCCTCGCGAGGACGGGCGTGCGTGCCGACGTGGAGATCGTCGAGTGCCATCACCGCCACAAGGAGGACGCCCCGAGCGGGACGGCCCTCAAGTTCGGCGCGCTCGTGAAGGAATCGCTCGGCCAGACGCACGCGGCCCACGGTCGCGAAGGGCGGCCCGGTGCCAGGCCGGCCGACGAGATCGGGTACCACGCCGTGCGTGCCGGCGACAATCCGGGCGAGCACACGATCCTCTTTGGAATGGACGGCGAGTCGTTCGCCGTCAACGTGCGGGCGACGAACCGCGACTGCTACGCGCGAGGCGCCCTCGCCGCCGCCGCGTTCCTCGTCGGCAAGCCCGCCGGGCGCTACTCGATGCGCGACGTGCTCGGGATCACGTGAGCGACGTCGGCGGCTGGCTCAAGCCATGCTCTCCGCACGTCTTCCACCTCGAAGTGCTTCTGACCTGACGTGTGTCTGCCGCTCGTGGCGCACACCTCCAGGCGTGCGAACCGGAGTCACCACTGAGGCGACGCGTGATGATCGTGTCCGGCGTCCCTTCAAGTGCCGCACGTCTCCCCTCACGCATGACCCAACCGCACGCCTCGAGGCGTGCATGACGACGAGCCGTGTGCGACTGGCCCTACCGCACCCGCCGCAGGATCCACCAGCCGGCGAGCAGTTGCACCGCGAGGCAGGCGAGGCCCGCACGGGGTCGGCCTGAGAGCTCGTAGATCGCCCCGAACGCGAAGCTCGCGACGAAGCCTGTGAGTTTCGTGCCCACCTGCAGCAGGCCGAACGTCGCCCCCGCCCTGCCCTCGGGTGCCGCATCGGCCACGGCGGCGCGCATCACGCTCTGCACGCCGCCGAGCACGAGGGCGAGGAGCACCGCGAGGCCGTACAGGTGCAGCACGCTGTCCACGAACCATGCCGCGACGAGGACCATCACCCATCCCGCCAGGCACATGGAGATCGCGAGGGGCCGCGAGACGCGTGCTGCGAGCCACCCGATCCCGAGCGCGCCGGGAAGGGCCACCGCCTGCACGAGGAGCACGAGCTTCACGAGCGCCGGCCCGTCGAGGTGAAACTCCTCGAGCGCCACGCTCGAGAACTGCGCGATGGCCGTCTGCACGGCGCCGAGCACGAGCATCGCCCCGGTGAGCACGGCCGCGAGCGGAGCGAGCCCGTCCCCTGCCTGCGGACTCACGAGCGAACGCGCGAAGGCGAGGAGCTCTCGGCTGCTCGTCGCCGCGTGGGCCTCGGTCTCGCCGTCGCCGAAGCGTGCGAACGCGGCCGGCAGCGAGAAGAGCAGCCACCAGCCCCCCGTGAAGAGAAACGCCGCCCGCAGGCCGCCGGCGGGTGAGAGCCCCAGGCGATCGTGCGCGGTGACGAGCAGCGTGGCGATCACCAGCGCGAGTGCGCCGCCTGCATACCCGGCGGCGAATCCGCAGGCCGAGAGTCGGTCGGCCGCCGGTCCATGCGCGATCCTCGGCAGCAGGCTACCCGTAAAAATGGCCGCCAGATCGAAGCCCACGTTCCCGAGCACGATCGCCGCGATGATCGCCACCGAGGCCGTCGGCGGCAGGCTGCCCAGGAGCACCATCGCCCCGGCGCCCGCGGCCACGCTGCCGACGAGGGCCCGGCTATGGGCGTGCGTGCGGTCCGCCCAGGGCGAGAGCCCCGGGACCGCGTGTGCGGCGGCGAGCGTCCACGCCCAGACCACGCCCGACTGCACGCCCCACACGCCGTCGCGAAACGCGACCCGTTCGACGTAGGTGACGACCAGTGTGATGAGCACCGTGGAGAAGGCGCTCGCGGCCCAGTCGAGGAGCACCCACGCGACGACCGTGCGATCGAACCGGCCCCCGGCCGATGCGCCGGACTCCCGCAGCGGCATGGAATCTTCCTGCATGCCGGATTGTGGGACGGGCGGCATCGCCGCGCCTATTCGCCGCGCGCCGTGCCGGTGCCGGCCTTGCGGATCACGTGGCCGACGGGGAGGCGGCCGGTCGCGACACTCCGCAGGCGAGGCCCGCGTAGTCGGGGCGATCGGCGGCGTGGGCATGCCGGTAGGCGGCGACGATCCGTCCGTCCTTGATCAGAAACGCGCCCGGCATCTGGAAGCCATCGCCCACGAGCGGTCCGAGGCCGTGGCCGCGGACGAGCGCCTCGAAGCCACGCCACCAGACGGGAGGCCCGAAGAGCTGGCCGAGCGTGCCGCGCGAGAGCTCGAGCGACCGGTAGAGATGCTTCTCGGGATCGGAGACCCGAGCGACCTGGCCGATGCCGTACCGCGTCGCGAGGTCACGGAGCGAGCCGTCGTCGACACCCTGGTGCACGAGCACGAGACGTGCCCCGGCGGCCTCGATCTGCGGCAGCGCGCGGGCCGCGTCGGCGATCGCCTCACGGCAGAAGACGCAGCCCGAGTGTCGCAGCAGCACGATGAGCAGCGGATGGGCCCGCGAGAGTTCGGCGAGCGACTCGCCATCCTGGGTGCGGGCCTCGCGGAGTGCCGTCGCCAGGTCGGGGGCGGTGGTGCCGCGGGCGGTGTCGGTGTTCGCGCGAAACGCGTGGTACAGGATGAGGCCGAACGGAATCCACCAGATCAGGTCGTTGGTGGGCAGCGTTACGCCGAATGCCGGCGGCACCTCGCCCTTGAGCACGCCGCCGACATACCCGAGCGGTCCGAAGATCTTTCCGAGGAAGCCCACGAGGACGATCGGCCAGTGGCGGAACGGATCACGCGCGGCCGCCAGATAGCCGATGCCGTAGACGCCGACGATCATGCCGACGCACTGCCAGATGAAGGGATAGGACGGCGGCTCCATCCCCGTGAGGTCGAAGAGCCAGCGGGGCACGAGCACCGTGAGGGCGCCCCAGGCGAGGTTGTAAATGCCGGCGGCCACGAGCCACCACGACATCCATACGGGCGCGGCGAGGGCGTCGGCCCGTGCATGGGATTCAGGATGCGGGGCGGTCGTGCTGGTCATCGTGGTGGGTCGGGAGTGGCTCAGGGGACACCTGCCGCATCGCGTGTCACGGAGATCCGCGGCTCCCAGAAGAGTAGTACCCTGCCCCGCGTCTGGCCGCGGGGTGCCGGCCTCGGTCGCGACGCGGCGCGTCGAAACCAGCGTGTCCGCTCCGGCACACGGTGGCGCGGCTCCGGGGGAGGTGTTCAAGTTGACCGATCGGCCGTGGGCCTGCGACCCTTCTGCGAGGGCGGCACGGTGGGTGGCGATTCACCCGCAGGGCGTCAGGGCTCGGGGTGAACCCAGGAGGGTGTTGCATGGGAAATCCAGCAGGACGCAGTCGCTCGCGGTGGCACAGGCGCGCCGCGGCATGGGCGCTTGCCTCGCTGGCCATCGCAGGGTCGTCCGGCAGCCAGGCGGCCGACCGGGCCGCGGCGGTCGCCGACACGCCGACGGTCGCGAAGGATCGGGAGGCGGTCCGCGGCGACTGGCGGGTGATCGAACTGCACGTCGACGGGCAGCGGGCATCCGACGAAGACGCACGCCGATTCGTCGTGAGCAACGCCGGCGATGGGACGTGGGTGCTCCTGCACGACGGCGGCCAGATGGCCCGGGGCACGAGCACGATCGAGCCGGGGGCGACGCCGAGACGCATCGACTTCACGTCCACCGATGCCAGTGGCGAGACGGTCGACTATCAGGGTGTGTACGAACTGGGCGATCCGGTCCGTCGCATCTGCTTCGCCCGGCCCGGTCGGCCGCGGCCGGTCGATTTCACGTCGACGGTCGATAATGAGCAGCTGCTGATCGTCTTCCGGAGGGAGTGAGTGACGGGATTCGCGTCGTGCTCGCGATCCGATGGGGCCCTCGGCTCCGGGTGGGTCGTTGCATCACGGGTGACGCCCGGGGACGATGACGGAAGTCGGCTCGGTCGTTCGCTCACGAGCCGGTCACGCTCGGCAGTCGATTCCCTGATGGCTTGCGTATGGACGGTGACACCCCCCGCTCGCGCACCGAGTTGTCGGTCGAGAAGGCCCGCGAGCTTCTGGGCCTCCAGCTGCCGGAGCTGTGCCTCGACGGCCTCGCGAGGCTCGACCCTGCCGTCGCACGCGTGCTTGCCGAGCACGAGGGGGGGCTCTCGCTCAACGGTCTCACGGAGCTTCCCGACGCCGTGGCCGAGGCGTTCACGAGCCATGCGGGCGGCCTCACGCTCGACGGCCTGACGTCGCTCTCGGCCCGGACGGCCGCGGCGCTCGCCCGCCACGACGCTCCGCTCTATCTCGACGGCATCGTGTCGCTCTCGACCGAGGCGGCCGTCGCGCTCGCGGACCACGACGGCTTTCTCTCGTTGTCAGGCCTGCGGGACCTCTCCGAGCCGGCGGCTCGGGCGCTGGCCGCGCATCGCGGCCGGCTGAGTCTCGGGCCGGTGAACGCGCTGCCCACGCGGGCCTGGGCGCTCGATGCCCTGCGTCAGCGCGGCGGCGAGCTCGACCATGTGAAGAGCCTCTCGCCCGAGGCGGCGGCCGTGCTCGCCGTCCACGACGGGCCGCTTTCGCTCAACGGCCTCACGGCCGCGACCGACGAGGTCGTGTGCGCGATCGCGAAGCATCGCGGACGGATGTCGATCAAGGGTCTGACGACGCTCTCGCCGAAGGCCGTGGAGGCACTCTCCGCGCATCAGGGCGGGCTCGTGGTGGGCACGCTGCGTACGCTCACGAGCGCCTCGTGGACGAGGTCGGTGCTCAAGAAGCATGGCGGTCAACTCGGCCACGTGACGGCGCTCTCGGCGGATGCGGCGGCCGTGCTCGTCGGTCACGACGGCCCTCTCGTGCTCGATGGACTCGAGACGATGCGTGTGGCGGTGGCGACGACGCTCGCCGGGCACGCCGGGGCACTGTCGTTGGCCGGCCTCGCGAATCTGCCCGCCGACGTGGCGATCGCGCTCTCGCGTCATGCGGGCGACCTCATGTCGCTCGACGGGCTGCACACGATCACGCCGGAGGTGGCGGCGGCCCTGGCCGCTCACGGCGGGATGCTCTCGTTCGGCGGTCTCCGCACGCTGTCCACGGATGCGGCCCGGAAGCTCGCGACCCACGCGGCGGGTCTGTCGCTCGCCGGGCTCACCGAGATCGACCCAGACGTCGCGACCGCGCTTGCCGGCCATCCAGGCACGCTCTTTCTCGACGGCCTGACGACGCTTTCCGACGACGCCGCGCGCGCCCTCGCTGGCCACGTCGGCAACCTGCTCTCGCTCGCCGGGGTGACGCGACTGTCCGATGCGGCGGTGCGGTCGCTCGCGTCGCACGGAGGTGCCCTCTCGCTCGCCGGGCTCGCGAGCCTCTCCGACGACGCCGCCATGGCGCTTGCCGCACGGAAGCGACGCGCCGTGCTGACAGGCCTCACGTCGGTCTCGCCGACGGCGGCCGCGGCGCTTCGTGGCAACGCCGGGATCGAAGTGCCGGCAGCGTTGCGGTGAGTGGTGGTGATTGGCGGCGGTGCCACTGAGCGCAGTTCCGAGGCCCGATACGGCCCACAGTTCAGCGACATCGTCTGCGTGTGACGCCGACGCCGCGATCCCCGCGAGGATCGTGCGGATGCGACGCGGGCCGCGCGCACAGGTCGATCCGGCTCTTCCCGTCGCCGTGTGGGACGAGATGGAGATCGAGCGGACCGGGGTCGCGGTTCCCACGCGCGTGGTGATTCTCGCCGGTGCGGAGTGTCGCTACACGTGCGTGATGTGCGACCTGTGGCGGCATACACTCCCCGGTCCCACTGCCCGTGGTGCGCTGCCGACGCAGATCCGCCACGCGCTCGCTCGGCCGTGGAGTGAGGGCGACACGGGAGGAAGCGAGCGACCCGATTCCTCGGCGGTTCACGGTCCGCGGTGGATCAAGCTCTACAACGGCAGCAACTTTTTCGACCCCCGGTCGGTGCCGACCGACGACCTGCCCGCGATCGCCGATCTCGTCGGCGGCTTCGATCGTGTCATTGTCGAGAACCACCCCTGCCTCACGGGCGACGCGGTGGTGCGGTTTCGTGATCGCTGCCGCCCGCGGCTCGAGGTGGCGATGGGGCTCGAGACAGAGCACGAAGGCGTGCTCGCCCGACTCGGCAAGCAGATGACGCTCGACGACGTCGCGGCCGCCTGCGCGCGGCTGTGCGCGTGGGGTATCGACTCGCGGGCCTTCGTCCTGCTCGGCCTGCCGTGGGTCGATCCGGCGGCAGCCGTCGAGTGGTGCGGCCGCGCGGTCGCCTTCGCGGCGGCCCACGGCGTTCGCCACGTGAGCATCGTGCCGACGCGACCGGGCAACGGCACGCTCGACGCCCTCGCCGAGCAGGGCAGGTTCGCGACCCCGAACGCCGCGCTCGTCGAGCAGGCGGCCGACTCGTTCGTCGACCAGGCTGCCAGGACGATGCATGGTGCCGAGCGCACGCTCGTGACCGTTGATCTCTGGGACTTCGGGCGGCTTGGCGGCACGTGCGCCTCGTGCATGACGGCCCGCCGCGACCGGCTCGGGCGGATGAACCTCGCCCAGCGGTCGGAGCCGCGTGTGCCCATCGCCTGCGGGTGCTCCGCATGACGGTCGACGTCGTCATTCTCGGGAGCGGATTCGGTGGCAGCCTCCTGGCCGCCATCCTCGCCCGACACGGCATGCGGGTCGTGATCCTCGACCGTGAGCGGCATCCACGGTTTGCGATCGGGGAATCGAGCACCCCGATCGCCGACCTCACGCTCGCGCGGCTGGCTGCGCGTCATGACCTGCCCGAGATTGCCCCGCTCGCGCGGTGGGGCACGTGGCGCGCGGCGTATCCCGATGTCGGCTGCGGGCTCAAGCGGGGGTTTTCGTACTTCCGTCACGAGCCCGGCCGGGTGTTTTCCGACACCCCGGACCATGCGGCCTCACTGCTCGTGGCCGCGAGTGCGACCGACGCCGAGGCCGACACGCACTGGCTGCGCGCGGATGTCGACGCGCTGCTCTTCAGGCAGGCGCTCGTCCGCGGTGCGATCGGCCGCGAGGGCTGCACGGTCACCGCGGTCGAGCATGATGCGACCGGCTGGGCCGTGGCGTGGACGAATGACGACGGCACGACCGAGCGGACGACGACCACGTGGGTGATCGACGCCACCGGGAGTGGTGGCCTCGTCGGTCGTGCCCTCGGGCTCGGTCGGCTCGACCACGCCCTGTCGAATCGCACCGGGGCGATCTTCACGCACGTCCGCGGCGTGGCGAGCTGGGATGCGCTCGAGGAGGAGGCCGGCAACGACTCGACGACGGCGCCGTTCCGATCGGATGATGCCGCGCAGCACCATCTCATCGCTGGCGGCTGGGTGTGGATGCTGCGGTTTGCGAACGACGTGTGCAGCGTCGGGATCGTCGCCAGCGACATCGACGCCACCGATGCGGCAGATTCCGACGGGGCGTGGCGCCGGCGGCTGGCACCCTATCCGTCACTCCGCCGGATGCTGGCCGATGCCCGGCCCCTGCGGCCGCGTGCGGTGATCCCGAGGATGTCGCGGCTCTGGGGGCAGGCGTCGGGCCCTGGGTGGGCGTTCCTGCCCACGACAGCCGGGTTCGTCGATCCGCTGCACAGCACGGGCATCGCGCACACGCTGCAGGGGGTCGTGCGGCTGGCGGAACTCCTGCTCGCCCCGAGGCGCGACGACTCGGCGTGGCTCGCGTACGGCCGCGGCGTGGTGGACGAGGTGCGGTGGATCGACCGGCTCGTGGGCACGGCGACCGCCATGATCGACGACTTCCCGTGTTTCACGCTGGCGTGCCATCTGTACTTCGTGGCCACGATCGCCTGCGAGCGCGGGCTGGCGGGGCTCGACACCGACCGTGGATTCCTCGCCGCCCGCGACGAGCCGCTCCGCGCCGCGCTCGAGGCGGCGTGCGACGACCTCGCGTCCGCGGCGGCCGACCCAGCGAAACGGGACGCGACGTGCGCGGCGATCCGCGACGGGCTCGCGCCCTGGGATCGTGCGGGGCTCTTCAATCCCGATGCCGGAAACCGCTACGCCCACACGGCCGCCACGAAGCCCACGGCCGCGACCGTTCCATGAGACCGCGGCTGAAGCGGCTGGGACCGACGCGGCCGCACGTCCTGACGGCGGTCACGGGTCGCACGTCCACATCGGCCCCATGCGTAGCGTGCACGAGTGTCGCTCCTCCATCCTGTGGCGGACGCTTCCAGGCGTGCGAATCGGGGACAGCCCGCTCGGAGGACGGTCCTATTCTGGAGCGGAGGTGGCTCCACGTGTCTCGCGTCGAACGGGATGGCGGCTCCATTCGCACGCCTGGAGGCGTACGCCACCACGTGCCACACGACGCTGGGGTCTACGCCACGACGGGCCACATGACGCTGAGGCTTACGCCACGACGGGACGCGTGACGCAGGGGCGATGCAAGCCTATGGGTTGGCGTCTCGCCGCCCGGTCGAGGACGCCTCTTCGCCATACCTGTGGCGCACGCCTCCAGGCGTGCGAATCGGGGACAGCCCGCACGGAGCACGTTCCTATTCTGGAGTGGAGGTGGCTCCACGTGTCTCGCGTCGAACGGGATGGCGGCTCCATTCGCACGCCTGGAGGCGTACGCCACCGCGTGCCACATGACGCTGGGGTGTACGCCACCGCGTGCCACACGACGCTGGGGCGTACGCCACGACGCGCTACACGACGGGGCAGTGACGCGTCGCGCGGTCGAAGAACACCACTCAGCTGCGGATGGCCTTTGCGCGATCGTCCCAGAATTGCTGGTGCATCCGCCGGTAGATGGCCGCATCGTGGGGGAAGAGGCCGTCACTCGCCGCATCCGGCGTGATGCCCGCCTGGAGCCTCCGCTTCGGGAAGACCGGCATGTCGCGGCCGGTCACGGCCTTCACGCCGCGTCGTACGACCTCGCCCTTGAGCGCATAGAGACGCGTGTGGTCCCAGTCGGTGAGCGCGATGAAGGGAATGCCCTCGGCGATTTCGATCACGTTCGGCAGCGCGTAGGGGCTGAAGCCACGGAAGCCGAGCACGGCTCCGGGGGCGTAGGTGCGCACATGCCCACGGCTCTGGCCGCCGGAATAGGTCTGTGAGTGCTTGATCGCGTCGATGCCCCAGCCCTCCTGGTAGAGCATCCGGTTGGAGAGCACGCTCTTGATCGTGAGTTCCGGGTTGTCCTCGATCGGATAGTCCTTGAGATTCTCGTCCCCCCCGTCACCGTCCACGAGCCACTTCCAGTCGGGATACCGCTCGCGGATGCCACGGCAGAGCGCGAGGGTCGCGGCCGCCGCCTCGACGTCGAGCCGCTTGTAATCCTCGATCGTGCGCACCGCCGCAGCCACGTCGATCGCGTCGTGTGACACCTCGATCGCCTCGAGGAACAGCTCGAGTCCCGTCGTCCGGAGAAACTCGCGCGACTGTCGCAGGTCGGCACCGTCGGCGGCGACCGAGAGCGTGAACGCCTTGAGCCGCGTCGGGGCCTCGCCGCGCTCGAGCAGGAGATGATGGAGCACGAGCAGGAGGGCACCGCTGTCGATACCGCCCGAGAAGAGCACGCCGATCGGCTCGCGCGGTCCCACGGCGTCGAGCCAGGCGGCAAGTTCCGCGGCGAGCGCCCCGATGTAGCGGGCGCCGATGCCGTCGAGATCCGCCGGCCAGCGATCGCGCGGTGGCGCGAAGAAGCGCGTGCAGATCGGATTCGGGTCGGGGCACCCGACGAGCGCCAGCTCGAGAACGTGATGGGCCGGGACCATCCGCGTGTAGGAAGGGTGGAACTGATCGGCGAGACCCTCCGCGTCGAGGAACGCGGCGATCGCGTCGATGCGATCGGCCGTGATGAGGAGCGGCCCGGACGCCTTCTTCGCGATGAAGGAGCGAAGCGGCCGGCCGATCGAGCGGGCCATCCGCACGCGCTTCCCCTGGCGGTGCACGAGGGCGAAC
>JBJTBO010000434.1:0-10773 GCA_046091445.1 Planctomycetaceae bacterium
GCCCGGCCCGGCCCCGTCAGGGCCGATCTACGGCACCCCGATTCCATCGGAACAGCTCCCACCCGGCGCGGTCATCGCGCCGGGTCCGCCGGTGCCGATCGAATCCCTTCCGATGCCGCGCTGACGGTGGACCTCCGCCTGCCGAGCCCGGTGCGGCCGCGGCGCCTCCCGGGTGCGTCGCGTGGAAAAACGTCCCGTCCTCCGCCATACTCATCGTGTCCGAGGGCGGCACGACAGGCGGCGACCGCCGGACCAGACGAGGAGACGGCATGATGGCCAAAGAGCATGACGGGACGACGACGGGCGGCGGCGAGGTGAACCGTCGTACTTTTCTCGCCTCCACGGGGCGGGCGGCCGCCCTCGGGGCAGCCGGCGGTCTGCTCGTCGGCCCGGGCATGCGGAACGTCCACGCGGCGGGCTCCGACACGATCAATGTCGCCCTCGTCGGCTGCGGCGGCCGCGGCGGCGGCGCGGCGGTCGACGCGCTCTCCGTGCCCGGCGGACAGACGCGGATCGTCGCGATGGCCGACGTGTTCCGCGACCGCATCGACATCGTGAAGCGGTCGCTCGACGAGCAGTTCAAGGAGCGGGTGGACGTGCCGGAGGACCGGAAGTTCGTCGGCTTCGACGGCTTCCGACAGGCGATCGACTGCCTCAAGCCGGGCGACATCGCCCTCTTCGCCACCCCCGTGGCGTTCCGGGCACCGCACTTCGCAGCCTGCATCGAGAAGGGCGTGAACGTGTTCATGGAGAAGCCGATCTCCATCGACGGGCCGAGCACGCGCCGCATGATCGAACTCGCGTCGCAGGCCGACGCGAAGGGGATCAAGGTGGGTGTCGGCCTCATGTGCCGCCACTGCGATCGGCGACGGGAACTGGAGGAGCGGCTGCGGGCCGGGGAGGCGGGCGACCTCATCGCCTTCCATGGCTATCGGATGCACAACCCGCCGCACAACCTCGATCTCGCCCCCGGTCCGGGCACCACGAGCGAGCTGCTCTGGCAGATCAAGCGCTTCCACAACTTCCTCTGGGCCAGCGGCGGCATCTTCAGCGACTACTGCGTGCACCACGTGGACGAGGTCGGCTGGATGAAGGGCTCGTGGCCGGTCAAGGCCGAGGCGACGGGCGGCCGCCACTTCAAGGGGAAGATCGACGACCAGAACTTCGACAACTACGCGATCGAGTACACGTTCGACGACGGCACGAAGTTCTTCTACGGGTGCCGGGTCATCAAGGACACGGAAAGCAAGTTCGGGGTGTTCGGGCAGGGCTCGAAGGGCGCCTTCACGATCTCGGAACGCGGCCACTCGCCGGCGAAGTCGAAGATCTACCGGGGCCAGGCGATGACCGATGCCGCCGTGTCCTGGGCCGCCGAACAGCCGGAGGCCAACCCCTACCGGCGCGAGTGGGAGCACCTCGTGGCGGCGATCACCGCGGGGGAACGCTACAACGAGGTGGTGCGCAGTGCCGAGGCGAGCCTCGTGACCGCGATGGGGCGCTTTGCGGCGCACACCGGTCAGCCGGTGACGTACCAGGAAATGCTCGACTCGCCCGACGACCTCACGGCCGGTGTCGACAGCCTCACGATGGATTCGCCAGCACCGCTCGTGGCGAACGCCGACGGCACCTACCCGGTCCCGAATCCCGGCCGCACCAAGTTCGAGTACCGCAGCTGACGGCCGGCATGTTCCCCGCACGCCCTTTCGAGGCACCTCGTCCATGACCAGTCGGTCGCTCGTCACGTGTTCGCTCGCCGGACTCCTCGTCACCTCCGCCGCGGCGGCCTGCGCCTGCACGAGGTGCGTCTATCTGGGCTCGGACAACACGGTCGTCGTGGCACGCTCGCTCGACTGGGAGGAGGATCCGGGGTCGGAGGTCTGGGTCTTTCCTCGCGGCATCAACCGCACCGGCGCCGCGGGGCCGAGGTCGTTCACGTGGACGAGCCGCTATGGCTCGGCTGTCGTGTCGTTCTACGGCGTCGCGGTACTCGACGGCATCAACGAGCGGGGCCTGGTGGCCAACACGCTCTATCTCGTCGAAAGCGATTACGGCAAGCCGGTGCCGGGCCACCCCTTGATGTCGATCGGCTGCTGGACCCAGTACGTGCTCGACACGTTCGCGACCGTCGCGGAGGCCGTCGCCGCGCTCGAGAAGGAGCCGTTCACGATCATCGCGCCCATCCTGCCGAATGGTGCCCCCGCCGTCGGGCACATGGCCATCTCGGATCCCTCCGGCGATTCCGCGATCCTCGAATACGTCGGGGGAGAGCTCGTCATCCACCATGGACGCCAGTATCAGGTCATGACCAACTCCCCGACCTTCGATCAACAGTTGGCGCTTGCCGCCTACTGGCACGAGGTCGGCGGCCTGACGATGCTCCCCGGCACCAACCGGGCTGCGGATCGCTTCGCACGCGCGACGTTCTACGTCACGAATCTGCCGCAGACGTCCGACCCGAAGCGCGCCGTCGCCCAGATCTTCAGCGTGATCCGCAACGCGTCGGTGCCGCTCGGCTTCACCGTACCCGACAAGCCCAACATCGCCAGCACGATCTGGCGGACCGCATACGACCAGAAGAATCGCACGCTTTACTTCGACTCGGCGATCAGCCCGACCGTGTTCTACCTCGACATCGACGGCCTCGCGCTCGAACCGGGCGCTCCCGTCAAACGGCTGCCGCTCCGGGATGGTCAGACCTACAGCGGGGATGCGACGGCATCGCTCGTGCCTGCCGAGCCCTTCGCGTTTCTCCCGGCAAAGGCCGACTGACGTGCCGCGATCACACGAGCGTCGATCTCGCGGGGAGGGAGAGGCGATCCCTGGACCGGCCACGAGGGTCGGACCGCGACAGTCGGTGATTCTCGTAACGCTCGTCAACCGGGTCATCGTCGGTCGGCGTGGGGGTGCCAAAACCGGTCCCGGCCTTGGTGCCTCCGGCGCGCAGGCTGGACGTTCATGCGGTGATCCAGGAATGTCGGAATGCACGCGGAATCCAGCGACACGCGGAGGAGCGGGATCATGTTGATACACAGACTCTTCGGATGGCGGTCTTCTCTTCCTGGTGGAGGTTGCCACCGGCTCCGTCGCCGCACCGCGTTCCGTCTCGTCCTGGTCGAGCCCCTCGAGCCGAGACACCTGTTGGCCGCCGATCTGGACCAAGGCGGGCCGCGCGCGGGTGATCCGCAGGGGCCCGCTGAACCGCTCGTGGCGCTCTTCGATGAGTCACGGCAACTGACCGTGCCCGATGCGAGTGTGACGATCGCCACCGGTCTCTTCCGCCAGGTCCTGCAACGCGATCCGAACCCGCGGGACCTCGCCAGGGTGACGCGACAACTCGACGCGGGACGCTCGGTGCGCGACGCGGCCCGCATGCTCTACGTTTCACCCGAGTTTCGACGCGGTCAGGTGACGTCCTACTACGTGGAACTGCTTGACCGCGAACCGGCGGCGGCCGAGTTGCGACGCGGGACGCGTGCGCTCGTGGCCGGCAGGGGCGAAGGTCTGGTCATCGGCGCGATCGCCGGGACGGCGGAATATTACGTCCGCAGCGGCGGGAGCAACGAGAGCTTCGTGCGGTCGCTGTACGTCGATCTGCTCGGCCGGCAGGCCGACGCTGCGGGGCTGGCACGATGCACCAGCCGTCTCGACGTGGGCGCTGTCATGCCGGCCGGGCTGACAGCGGAGTTCGTCAGGTCGGCCGAGTTCCGACGGGACAAGGTTCGTGAGGTTTACCAGGTCGTCCTCGACCGCGCGCCGACCGACGCGGAGCTGAATGGCTGGGTGACGTCCTGGGAGACGCGCGGCGGGCTCAGGAACGCTGCGCTCGGCGTGCTCGGGGGAGCGGAAAATGTCGGTCGCCTGCGGCGAGGCGAAGTCGCCGCGCCGGACACGGTCTCGGCTGACCAATTACGACGGATTCAACAGGCCCCGTACACCGAAGCGAGCGGCGGATTCGTGAACCTGTTCAACGATCTCCTCCAGGTCCAGCCCAAGGTCAACGACGCGGGTGATCCGATTCCGAGTGATCCGGGCAACATGTCCCTCTGGAACCTCTTGAGGAACGGCGGCGCGACCGACGGTCGGCCGAGCGACGAGATCGAGGTCATCACACCGATCTCCGCGAACGTGGCGGCCCTCGTGCCGCTGCAGTCCGAGATCGACATGAACAAGTCGCTCAAGTTCCCACTGTCGACGGACCCGCAGAAATCGGATCTCGCATCGTTCCTCGACGGCGGCACGATCCTCCCGTTCGGCGGCCCCGTCATCACCGGGGGTGAAGGCAGCTACATCGTGGACGGCCACCACCGCTGGTCGAGCATCTACGTCCTCAATCCGTACGCTCGGGTCGCCGCCTACGACCTCGGCAACGAGCGCGCGCCGCAGGACTATCTCAAGATCACCCAGTTGGCCATCGGCGCGACGCTGGGGTTTCTCCCGGTCCAGTCCGTGGACGGCAGCAATCTCTTCACGATCAGCCGTGAGGCGTTCGAGCAATGGGTGGAGAAGACGATCGCCGAAGGGGAGGATCCGCGGGCCGTGCTGCAGATTTTCAGCGACAAAAAGGGCTTGGCCGATGCTGCTGCCGTTGCCGACTACCTCTGGGCGAACGTCGAACGGATGCGACAGTTCAACCTTCCGCTGCCGGGGGTGACCTCGCGAGACTTCATGCCCCAGCCATCGGGCGACATCCAGCCGATCCTGCACCTGCTCGAGAGCGGGCGACTGAACTTCCGGGCCCCCGTCATGGCGCGTCTCGGTTGAACCTGGCGCAGCCGGCTTGCCTGTCTCGAGCACGGGACGGGTGATTTGCCAACGCCGTCCGTGCGCGAACGGGCGCAGCGTTTCAGCGGATCCCCGGGGCCGCTGCGTCGGATCGGGGAGTGGGGTCACCGTGCCGCGGGTTGGGCAGGAAATAGAACCGGCCATCCTCCGCACCCCCGAGAAAATCGGGGATGCCGGAGCCGGTGAAGTCGACGACCGTGGGGCTCACGTCGTGCCCCTCGATGCTGCCCTCGGCCAGACTGCCGGCCCGCGTGAACCGCCACCCGCCGTCGCCATGCCCGACCTGACGCAGCAGGTCGGCGTTGCGGGAATTGACGAGCAGGTCGAACCTGCCGTCCCCGTCCCAGTCGGCGACTGCGAGTTTGCGCCGGCCACTCTGCCCGGCCATCCCCGTGGCCAGACGCAGCGGCCGACCATCCTCGTCGAGAAACGCCCGCTCCGGCGGCAGCAGCACGAGCGCCCCACCCCGACGCGCGCGGCGAAACCATGCGAGGTAGCCCTCGTGATCGAGGATCGCCAGATCAGCCAGACCGTCGGCGTCGAAGTCGTGGACGACCGGCGTCGTGCGCCACTGGGTCAGCAGGGCCTTGCCGGAGGGGGTGCGCCAGCCCCAGGCGAGCCGCGGCTGGCCGGCATCCCACTCCACCTCGATCGCGCGCGGCGGCGCGAAGACGGGTGCGGCGCGCGGCCCCTCGTTGCGCAGCCACATGACCTCGCCAAGGATGCTGTTGAGGACGATGTCGGGCAGCGCGTCGCCGTCCCAATCGGACACGCTGCAGGTGGTGTAGCCCCACTTCGCCTCGGCCGGCCCCTGGATGCTGCCGGTGGGTCCGGCCATCACGCGGAATGGGCGGCCCTCGACGACGAGCCGTCGCGGCGCGGCCCACGTGGGCGTGGCGACGGCCGGGCCGCTCGTGTTCTCGAACCACTCGATGAAGCCCGCCGTGTTGCCGGAGACGATGTCGGTGTCGCCGTCGCCGTCAAAATCCACTCCGACGGGCGTGGCGAGGGCGCCGCACTTGAGCGTGTCGGCCCGCTGCCGGAAGACGCGCGGCTGGCGGAACACCGGGGCCCCGTCGGCGTCCGTGCGACCGGTGTGCACGACGCACGCGACACGACCGTCCTCGTCGCCGACCACGAGATCAGGATGGCCGTCACGGTTCCAGTCGAAGGCGACCGGCACGATCATCTGCAGCTCCATCCGCAGCGGCCCGCCATCGTCCGCGACGAGATCACGTCCCGCCGCGTAGCGGGGAGCCGTGCGGGAGCCGACGTTCTCGAAGTACGTGAAGCGGTCGAGGAACGACCCGCAGAGGAGGTCGAGATCGCCGTCGCCGTCGAAGTCGGTGAGATTGGGTGACGGGCAGCCGTAGACGTCGATCACCCCGTCCGCAGCCTCGAGCTGCACCGGGTCGCCGAAGCCGCCCGCGGCGGTGCCCGGGAGCACGAAGACGAACCCGTGGAGCGGGCCGTTGGTCCAGCGACCGGCCGCGTCGTAGGCGTCGTCCCAGCCGTAGAAGCTCCAGTCCTCGATGCCGCACACGAGATCGAGCCGCCCATCCCCGTCGAAATCCACGAGCCGCCACTGGTTGTGCCGCACCTTCGGCCCCTTCGGCTGTGCGCCGCGTGGCACGTACCACCGCGCCGGCACCGGCAGTCGCTCGGGGCGTGCGGTGCCGACCGTGGCGAAGTCGCGGTATTCGACTCCGGGTGCGAGCACGCGCAGCCGGCCATCGACGTAGCTCGGCATGACGTAGTGCACCGTCGCGGAGAGCCTGCGGGCCGGTGCGAACACCGGCATGGCGGCAGCGCGCGTGTCACCCGTGTCGTTCTCGAAGAACCACACGCCGTTCGACGGCTTGTCCGGACACGACACGAGGAGGTCGAAGTCGCCGTCCCCATCGGCATCGCACGGCACGGGCCATGCCCACAGTCCGACGCCAAGATCGACCACGAGGTCGGGGTCGTTGTAGGGCAGGGGACGCAGCTCCGTCGCCACGGCCAGCCCCCCCATGACGCATGCGAGCAGGCTCAGGAGCCCGGCAACACGAACCAGGATTCCCCTGCCGAGGCCCATGACCCGCGATCTCCTTTCCCGACGACGCCACACTCACTCGTCGGTGACGCAGCCGCTCGACGCGGGGGCCACGCAACGGATGTACTTGGCGAGGATGCCGCGCGTGGCCTTCGGTGGCGGCGCCCGCCAGGCATCGCGGCGTCGGCGCACCTCATCGTCCGCCACCTCCATGTCGATCGTCGCCGCATCCGCGTCGATCACCACCATGTCACCGTCCCGCACGAGCGCGATCGGCCCTCCCTCCTGGGCCTCGGGCACGACGTGCCCCACGATGAAACCGTGCGACCCGCCCGAGAAGCGGCCGTCGGTGACCAGCGCGACGTCGGCCCCCAGCCCGGCGCCGACCAGGGCCGAGGTGGGCGTGAGCATCTCGGGCATCCCCGGCCCGCCCTTCGGTCCCTCGTAGCGGATGATGACGACGTCCCCGCGCTGGATGCCGCCCCGCTCGAGCGTGGCGAGCATCGCCTCCTCGCTGTCGAAAACCCGCGCGGGGCCACGGAAGCGGGCGCCCTCCTTGCCGGTGATCTTCGCGACGGCGCTGCCCGGGGCGAGATTGCCGTGGAGGATCGTGATGTGACCGGTGGGCTTGATCGGCTGATCCACCGGATGGATCACCTTCTGGCCCGGCCGCAACCCCGGGCTGGAGGCGAGGTTCTCCGCGAGCGTCTTGCCGGTGACCGTCAGGCAGTCGCCGTCGAGCAGGCCCCGGTCGAGCAGGTACTTCATGAACCCGCTCGTGCCTCCCGCGGAATGCAGGTCCTCCTGGACGAACCGTCCGCTGGGCTTGAGGTCGGCGAGGGAGGGCACGCGGCGGGAGACGGCCGGGAAGTCGGCGGGCCCGAGCGGCACCTCCACCGCGCGGGCCATCGCGATCAGGTGGAGCACCGCGTTCGTCGAGCCACCGAGCGCCATGATGACGACCATGGCGTTTTCGAAGGCCCGCCGCGTCATGATGTCGCGGGGCTTGAGATCGCGTTCGAGCAGCCCGCGGATCGCGGCTGCCGCCCGGAGGCACTCGTCGAGCTTGCCGGGGTGCTCGGCCGGGATCGACGCCGTGTCGGGAAGCGCCATGCCGAGCGCCTCGATCGCGGTCGCCATCGTGTTGGCGGTGTACATGCCGCCGCAGGCGCCCGCCCCGGGGCAGGCATGCCGCACGATGTCGGCCCGACGGGCGTCGTCGATCCGCCCGGCCACGTACTCGCCGTAACACTGGAACGCCGAGACGATGTCGAGCGGGGCGCCGTCGGCCGCATGGCCCGGCTTGATCGTCCCGCCATACACCATGAGCGCCGGTCGATTGAGCCGCCCCATGGCGATGAGGCAGCCGGGCATGTTCTTGTCGCACCCCGGAATCGCCACGAGCGCGTCGTACCACTGCGCGTGCATCACCGTCTCGATCGAATCGGCGATGATGTCTCGCGAGGGGAGGGAGTAGCTCATTCCCTCCGTGCCCATCGACATGCCGTCGCTGACGCCGATCGTGTTGAACCGCATCCCGACGAGACCCGCGGCCACCGCCCCCTCGCGCACCCGCGCGGCGAGCCGGTCGAGGTGCATGTTGCAGGGGTTCCCCTCGTACCACATGCTCGCGATCCCGACCTGGGGCTTGTCGAGGTCGGCGGGCTGGAGGCCCGTCGCGTACAGCATCGCCTGGGATCCGCCCTGCGAACGGGGCTGCGTGATGCGTGACGAGTAGCGGTTGAGAACGGTCGTGGTCGAGGGCGTCATGGGGCCGGCCGGTGGGGTGGAGTCGGACGTCACGACCCGCGTCGGGCCGTGGGGAAGCAGGATAGTATGCTGTGCCGCTCGTGGAAAACCCGCGGGCCGCCCGGCGTGTTCCGCCCCACGCGCGAGCCGGTGACGTGCCGCCAGCGGGGCGACGCGGACCGCGGTTCGTCAACGTCACGGCACACGGCATGGTTCCCCAGTTCGTCTACTTCGATCTCGGCAACGTCATCTGTTCGTTCGATCGCGAGCGCGCCATCCGGCAGATGGCGGCGCTGACCGGCACGACTCCCGACCGGGTGCGGTCGGAGGTCCTCGACGGCGGGCTGCAGGCGGCGCTCGAACGGGGCGCGATCGACTGGTCCGAGTTCCATGAACGGTTCTCCGAGCGCACGGGCACGTCGTCCGACGCGGAGGCGCTCGCCACCGCCGCGAGCGACATGTTCGCGCTCAACGTCGACCTGCTGCCGGTGATCGCCGGACTCGAGCGCGCAGGCTGCCGGGCCGGAATCCTGTCGAACACCTGCGACGTGCACTGGCGGCATCTGGTGGCCAGCGGCTACGCGATCCTGCCAGGGGGCTTCGCACCCAACGTGCTCAGACACGAGGTCGGTGCCGCCAAGCCGGACCCGGCGATCTTCGCCTCCGCGGCCGCCCGTGCCGGCGTCGCGCCCGACCGCATCTTTTTCTGCGACGACATCGAGGAACACGTCGCCGCGGCCCGCCGCGCGGGGTGGGACTCCGAGCCGTTCGTCTCGGCCTCCAGGCTCGTCGATGACCTCGCCCGCCGCGGGCTCGAGCTCGGCCTGTGAGCGGTGTCGGTCTGGTACCCTGATCGGAACGATGAGCGACGCCGTCTCCCTCACGATCGACCAGTTTCTCGCCGTGGTCCGCAAGAGCGGGCTGGTGGAGGACGACGCCCGGCTCGAGGAGGCTGCGTCCGCCTGGCCGGACCGCACCCTGCCGCTGCCCGACGACCTCGTCGCGCAGCTCGTCGAGAGGGAGCTGCTCACGCAGTGGCAGGCCGATCAGCTGCGTCGCGGCCGGCACAAGGGCTTCATGCTCGGGAAATACCGGCTGCTGCGGCTCCTCGGCAAGGGGGGCATGAGCAGCGTCTACCTCGCCGAACACACGGCGCTCAACAACAAGGTCGCGATCAAGGTGCTGCCACGCCATCGCGTGGACCAGACGTCGTACCTCGCCCGATTCGAGCGCGAGGCCCGCACCTCCGCCCGGCTGAACCATCCGAACATCGTCCGGGCGTTCGACCTCGACACCTCCGGCGAGATCCATTTCATCGCGATGGAGTACGTCGCCGGAACCGACCTCCATGCGAAGGTCAAGGAGGCCGGCACGCTCCCGCTCCGCGACGCACTCGACTACGTGCGGCAGACCGCGCTCGGACTCCAGCACGCGCACGAGGAGGGGCTCGTGCATCGCGACATCAAGCCCGCCAACCTGATCCTCGACACCCGCGGCACGGTCAAGATCCTGGACCTCGGTCTCGCGCTGGCCCACGAGGAGGACGATACGTCGCTGACGAAGACGCATGACGAGAAGGTGCTCGGCACGGCCGACTATCTCTCCCCCGAGCAGGCCCGTGACAGCCACACGGCCGACGCCCGCTCCGACATCTATTCGCTCGGCTGCACGCTCTACTACCTGCTCACGGGAAGCCCTCCGTTCGCCGAGGGCAAGCTCGCGCAGCGCATTCAGGCCCACCTCAAGTCGCCGCCACCGAATCTCCTCGATCGTCGGCCCGACGTGCCGCCGGCGATCGTGGAGCTGGCCTTTCGCATGCTCGAAAAGCATCCGGACGCGCGGCCGCAGACGGCTCGCGAGGTTGCCGACACGCTGGCTGCGTGGCTCGCCCAGTCGAGCGGCCCCGCGACCGGCCCGACGGGGCCGCGGACACCGCCCCGACGTTCACCGCCCCGACGTTCACCGCCGCGACGGACGGCACCCACGGGCGCCGCCGACACAGGCTCGGCCGGCACGACGACCGCGCCGGGCGCATCGCCGCCGTCATCCAGCCAGCCGTCTCCGGCACGCCCCGAACCGCAGCGGGCCGGTCCGGCGGCATCTCCCTCGTCTCGGGAGAGGCCGCCATCGGTCATCCTCGCGCCGTCGCGTGTGGGCCCTCCATCGGCCGTGATCCCATCGTCCGACGTCGGCCCGCCGTCGGTCGT
>JBJTBO010000435.1:0-5529 GCA_046091445.1 Planctomycetaceae bacterium
CTCCTGCCTCGTGGCGCGGTACGTGAAGACGAGCACATGTGAGCCCGAGCCTCTTGCGTAGACGAGTTGTCTGGGTGCTCCGTCGAGCGTGAACGAAATCGACGGCTTGCCTCGAACAATCACCGGTTCAGTGAACGTCACGCGCATCGAGACACGCTTGCCGGAGATCGCCACCTGCCCGAAGTCGCTCACGCTGGGGCCAACGGCATCCACCCGTACGCTGCCGATTCCATCGGGGTACTCGCCAGATGCCTCAGAATTGAGATCGTTCCCAGCCCTGTCACGGATCGCGGCTCCGTCCGCAAGAACGATCGGCCCGGCCACACGCACACCTGCCGGCGCGAAATCGCCCGGCTGCACGCTCAAGGTGAACGTGAGCGACCTGCTGCCGCTGCCCCGGCCACTCCATGCGGCCTGACGCACGGTGTCGCCGATCATGATTGGCAGCGAGGGCGTTCCCGTGGCGACCACGGGCTCGTTGAAATTGACACGGAAGGCGATCGTGCGGCCTTCACCGTAGGTTTGGCCTTTGGGCGCGGCAATCGACCGAATCTCAGGCGGAGTCGTATCCCCTGGACGTGCGGACGCCCCCGCACAATCGCCTCCCACGCCGACGGCGAGCGCCAGCCTCGGCTCAAGGAACTGTACGGCGAGAGGCAGCGGCTTCCGGCGTCGGCGCTGAGCCTGCCGCCGCTGGAAGACCGAGGCTGATCCGGTATCAGCGAAAGACAGGAATGACCGAGTCACGAAAGAACGAGTCACGCGAACTCCTGAAACGACCCGGCCGGCTGGCCAAAACCGGGAGGTGAGCAAATCGCGAGTCAGCAGCAGGACACGCCACCTCTGCGAGGCTATCGCGTCATGACGGCTTCGGCAAGAAATCAGCGCCCAAGGAGCGACACGGTCCCGACACGACCCGGGCTGCAAGATCGTGAACGGCCGCCAATACGCGATTGGTGCCGCTTGCTCAGCGGACTCATTCCGAAACCGCACTCCCACACACCCAGCATCCACACTCGACTTGCGGGAGATCGGAGGTTGCAGATGCCCCTGGCGGGCCACGTCGAGTCAGCCAGGGACCGCAACTGCTTGGCCGATATGGGGCCTGTTGATAGACCGGAGTGGGGCCTTATGGCAGCAGGCCGGAGACGTTGGAGGCGGAGACGGTGTGGTTGCTGGCGAGGCTGGCGTAGCGGTTGGGATCACGTCTCGCCGCCCGCGTCACGCGGTTGATCGTTCGCAGGACATCGAGGACCGGTTGGACGCCTGGCAACCCTGGTGTCGTCGAGAAATCGGCCCCGAAGGAATCACCGCCGGTGTCGGTGAAGTTTGGCAGCGACGCGAGGGCCGCTTTCACGGCCTCGAACGGAGCCGCGATGCCGGTCGCCGGCTCGGTGCCCGGGAACCAGTACGCCAGGGCCTCCTCGCTGGGAGCCGAGTAGCCGAAGTTGGCCGGCGTACCCGGCAACCAATTCACTGAAAAGCCCGCCGGGCCGTTCAAGTAGCCGGCAGCCAAACGGCTCTCCTCCGAGATGGAATAGTTCGTCGGGTTCGTGTAGTCGGCGATGTTGCCCGAGTGAGGACCGTCATAGCTCCATTGCACGGCCAGATTCACCTGCGACGGATCAGATGCGGGATACGACCACTTGCCCCACACCTGAATTTTGTCGGGCGTTAGGTATCGCCACACGCCGGTGACGCGATCGCCGAACCGGCCCGGCTGCGTGACGGTGCCGTCATTGATCTGGACCCTCACGCGGAGCCCGGAATCAGCGCCGGAGATGTCCAGAAAGCTGCGGACCTGACCGTCCAAGGCCGCGATGATCGTGGCGACGGAGGCATCATCGGCGTAGGCCGGCGGGTTTCCGGGCACATCGTAGAGGATGTCCATGAAGTCGTAGTCGTTGTCGTACCCATCGCCGTCTGTGTCACCGTCAGCGAAGTTGTCCCCGGTGTCGACCTCCATATCCATGCCGTCGCCACCGACGATTTGATCCCTGCCGGCGCCGCCGTCGAACCAGTCATTGCCCATCTCACCCTGCATGGCATCGTTGCCCGTGCCACCGGACACTTGATCGTGGTCCAGACCGCCCCACAGGCTGTCGGTGCCGGCGTCGCCGTACAGTCTGTCGTTCCCGGCGCCACCCATACCCTGGTCATTGCCGGCACCACCCCATACGGCGTCGTTGCCACTTCCACCGTCCAACACGTCGTTGCCAAGGTTGCCGAACAGTTGGTCAACGCCGTCGCCACCGACGAACTGGTCGACGCCATTTCCTCCGCGAAGCACGTCGTCTCCGGCGCCGCCGTCGGCCAGGGAGGCGATTCCCGTCCGGTTTGTGAAGGTGTCGTTGCCCGCGAGTCCTGTGAATACGACCCGCGACACCTGCGCGGCCGGCACGGTGCGGCTGACCCGCCGAGCCGCGGAGTTGAGCGACACGAAGACATTCGCGCCCTGCCGCCGAACCTCTGCGGAGTCGTTACCCTCTGATCCGACGATCGACAAGGTTCGCGACGTGCGGTCCCAGCCGACACCAGCCGCAAGGACAATGCGGCTCTCGAGGCGCTCGACGCCGAGGGCTCTCTCGCCGGCGATACGACGGTGCGCAGGAGGGAAAAGACGGCGATGGCGACCCATGGAGCGACCGTCCCGAGGGAATCTACCCGCATCGAATCAAGAAAAGTCTAGGCGGGACTCAACGCCCGTCAATCTCACCACTGGTGCACTTGGAGGATGCTTGGCGAACGAGAGCAAGCAGCAGCACGCTGCAAAAGGATCATTTGGACAGCCAGGGAATTTCCGCCTCGATCTCCCGTCGAACGATTGGCTGGCCTGAACATGGCTCAGGCAGTAGCGACTCCGATGAACAAGAATAGGGCGACAACGGGTCATACTCGATAGTGGATGAACAATCCTTTTCCCCAAACACAAAACGCTCGATGAAGTGATACCACGCGCTGGAAAGGTGCAGGCCGGATTCCAGCCGACCACCGGGGCACACCTCAGCTTCCTGATCAAGAGGTATGCCAAGGTGACTTAACAGGGCCAGACACGCTCCTGGAACAAACCGCTCGCGAGTGGCCGCCCAGTTGCGGCATGGGGCATAGCCGCACCGTTCGGTCGCACATATTGCAGCGCGGGGACAGGCGGTAGCCGTAGAGTCGCACTCAATCCGCCAGTCAGGTAGTTCCAGGACGTCCATGGTTTACGGGCGAACGCTCGCGATCAGAGCGATGCGGCTCGGCCCATCGACCGGAAGACCCCGCCTCGGAAGCGCGCCGCGACGCCGGTCCGCTCGATCTGCGGTCAGCGTGTCGCCGCGTCTGCGGCTGGCTGCTGCACGGGAACCCGCACCCATTCGATCGTCTTCGACATCAATCCCACCCCTGCCACCATCTCGAATCCGGCGGGAGTCAGCTTGACGGTCATGGGAACGAACTCGCCCCGCTTCAAGGCGAACACCTCGCCACGCCAGATGCGGCTCGACGGATCGTATGTGATCCCTCTCAGCATCTCCGTATTGACGAGCGCCGGATTGGCGGCCTTGACGACCCCGCCGACATACTCGCCTTTCGCCGGAAAGATCCTGATGGCCACGTCCATGTCGGCTGGCTTCCAGTCACCCAGAATCGCATCGGCTGGGTCGGGATTCTGGGACGTGAGGGACGGCTGGCCGTCTGCCGCCCATCCCATGGATGAAGTCAGCGTCGCGAGCACGAGAGCAACGGCGATCGAGCGAAGGAGTTCCGGGCAACGGGCGCTCTTCATGGCGTAGTTCATTTCAGTGTCTGTGATGCGCGGTCGACACGGATGCGTTGCGGACCATACGCCATCGATCGTCACGAAGGCTAGCCCGGCCAAGGGCACTTCCGCAGCCAGTTCTGGCCGGGTGAGCGATTCGTGAGCCCCCTGTTCCGGTCGCCCGCATGCCTGCCGGGTGTATGGCCGGGATGTGGCGAAAGCCGGCCCGCGGCTGGCAGCGTTTCGCGAAAGAAGCCCGCCGAGGCGACCGACGCCCGATACGTCACGCTCCTCACCTGGGACAAGTACACTTGAAGCATGGCACCCAGCAGACGATCGCCGCCGAGATCATCCGCCGCGTGAGCCGGGCCGGGGTGCCGAGCCCCGCCTGAAAGCCGTGCCTTTTTCCACCGAGGCCGAGACAAGAGACCTCGCGATCGGACACATCGCGAAGGGCGTCGCGCTGCTCGGCGCGATCGTGGCGATCGGCGTCAGCGGGTACATGCTCGCCGGGTGGCCGCTCATCGACGCCCTCTACATGGTGATCATCACCATCTTCGGGGTCGGCTACGGCGAGGTGCGCTCCGTCTCCGATCCGGGGCTCAAGTTTTTCACGATGGGCCTGATCGTGGCGGGTTGCTCCGCCGGGCTGTGGGTGATCGGCGGGCTGGTCGAATTCATGGCCGATGGAAAGAGCCGGGAGGCGCTGGGGAAACGACGCATGAGCCGACAGATCGACGCGATGATCGGACACACGATCGTGTGTGGGTTCGGACGGGTGGGCCAGATTCTCTGCCGCGACCTGGCCGCGGCCGGCATGCCGCTCCTGGTGATCGACACGAGCCTCGAGCGGCTGGCCCTCGCCGAATCGCTCGGCTATCCGACGGTCGCGGGGGATGCGGCCGAGGAACGCACGCTGCGTGCGGCGCATCTCGACACGGCACAGGTTCTGGCCGTGGTGCTCCCCGACGACGCGTCCAACGTGTTCGTCACGCTTTCCGCCCGTGAATTGAGCGACACGGTGCAGATCATCGCACGCGGGGAGCGGCCCGACACCGAGCGGAAACTTCTCCGCAGCGGTGCCAACCGCGTCGTGCTCCCGGCGGCGGCCGGGGCGAACCGCATCGCGCGGATGATCACGCACCCGGCCCCCGAGTCGCTCCTCGCCGACACGGTCAACATGAGCGAGCTCAACCAGCAGCTCCTCGACATCGGCCTCGAGATCGCGGAGTTCGTGCTGACCCCCGACAACGACCTCGTCGGGGCGCCGCTCGCGGCGGTCGACCTGCGCGACGCGGCCGTGATGATCGTCGCCCTCCGCAAGGCTGACGGCGAGATCCGCCGCAGCCCACACGGCACGACGACGCTCGAGGTGGGCGATGCGATCATCGTGGTGGGTCGCCACGGCGATCTGCCACGGTCGTTTCGCCGGCTTGCCGCCACTCCCGCCGTGAGTTGGCGTGGGTCGAGCAAAGGCTGAAGGACGAGGTCGGCCACTGGTGCCTCGGCAAGGCGGATCGCCGCCTGGCCGTCCCTCATCGCCCGGACCTCAATTGCGGTCGACGATCTCGAGCGGGCACTCGGCGACCACGCGGTCGAGCCCAAAGCCGTGGGTCGCGCGGACGACGAGCGGCATCGTCCACGGACCGGCATCAGCCGCGAACCGCAGTTCGAGCCGTCCTCCTGACGAGTCCGGCGGGTTCACGACCGGCTCGGCCGTCACGCCCCGCACATGTGGCGGCGTCACGAGCTCGACGCGGATGGCGCCGGTCACACCCGCGCCGCGG
>JBJTBO010000436.1:0-16871 GCA_046091445.1 Planctomycetaceae bacterium
GTGAGGACGTCACCGCCCGCATCCAGATTCCGTTCCGCCTCGCCATCGACGGCGGCAAGACCGACGTCCGGCTCGACCGGGCCGGCACGCCCGAGACGATCACGGTGACGATTCCCCAGGGCCTGCCCGACGGGTCGCGGATGCGGCTGCGCGGTCAGGGGCTGCCGGGCGCGAACGGTGGCCCGGCGGGCGACCTCGTCCTCCAGGTGGGCGTCGATCCGCACCCGGTCTTTCGCCGCGACGGAGACACGCTCGAGGTCGCCCTGCCCGTGACGCTGTCGGAGGCGATCGCCGGCGCGAAGGTGGACGTGCCGACGCCGTGGGGCACGATCGCGCTGCGCATCCCGCCCGGGACGTCGAGCGGCCGTCGGCTCCGCGCGGGCGGGATGGGCGTGCGGCATGCCAACGGCGCGACGGGGGACCTCATCGCGGAGGTGCAGGTCGTCGTGCCCGACGTCACGGACGCGGCGATCCGCGACCAGCTGCTCGAGGCGGCGCGGGCCGCGGAGGCGGGGGCGTCCGATGCACGAGCGCATCTCCGGTGGTGACGCCCGGCGGTGCGGGACTGCCGCGGTGCGTGCGGCTCCTGCGTCCGCAGGATTTCGCGCGGGTCTACGAGCATCGCTTCAGCGCCGCGGAGGGACCGATCGTGGTGTACGCCGCGCCGAATCACGAGCCCGAGGGGCGGGTCCGGCTCGGGCTGTCGGTCTCGCGGCGGGTCGGCTCGGCCGTGGTGAGGAACCGGTGGAAGCGTCGGCTGCGCGAGGCGTTTCGCACCGTGCGGGGCGGCCTGCCGGCCGCCACCGACCTGGTCGTCGTGGTGCGCGGCGGCATCCCCCCGGCCGGCGCCGAGGGGCTTCTGCAGGTGGGGGCATGGCTGGTCGGACTCGCGCGCCGCGTCACGGCGCGGCGCGGGTATGCGGCGGGGGCGCTACCGTCGCCCCGCGATGACCGCGGCCGGAGGCGGTGAGATCATGCCCTCGGCGTCGCCCTGGAAGTCGGTCACGGCCTTCTGCGATCGCTGCGCGGTGCGGGCACTCGTCGCGCTCGTCGTCGTCTACAAGTGGACGCTCAGCCCGCTGCTCGGCCGCCACTGTCGGTTCGAGCCGACCTGCAGCGCGTACTTCCGGCAGGCGGTGGAGCGGGAGGGGGCCGTTCGCGGAGTGCTCAAGGGCGTGCGGCGCATCTGCCGCTGCCATCCGTGGCACCCGGGCGGTCATGACCCGCCGTAGCGGCTCGTCACGAGCCCCGCGCCCCGGCCCGCGACGTCACGCCGGCTTCGGCACGAGGTCGAGGAGCCGCCCGGGCGAGCCCATGACGTTGTAGCCGGCATCGACATGCAGGATTTCGCCGGTGATGCCGAGCGACTCACGCGACAAGAGCCAGGCGCCGGCCTTGCCCACCTCATCGTGCGTGACGTTGCGGCCCAGTGGCGCCATGTGCTGGTAGAGCCCGAGCATGTCCTCGACCCCGGCACCCCGGCCGGCAAGCGTGCGCAAGGGGCCCGCGCTCACCGCGTTGACCCGGATGCCCGCGGGGCCGAGATCGAAGGCCATGTACTTCACGCATGCATCGAGCGTCGCCTTGCAGACGCCCATGATGTTGTAGCCCGGCACCACCTTCTCACCGCCGAAGTAGGTGAGCGTGAGGATCGACGCGTTCGGTGCGAGGATCGGCCGGGCGAGCCGTGCGACGGCCAGCAGGCTGTAGGCGCTCGTCTCCATCGCCGTGCGAAAGCCCTCGCGGCTGCACATCGTCGTCTCACCCTTGAGATCCTCGAGGGGCGCGTAGGCGATCGAATGGACGAGGAAGTCGATCGTGCCGAACGCCTCCCGGGTGCGGTCCACCACCGCCGCGATCTGGTCGTCGCTCGACACGTCCATCGGCACGAGAAACGCGGCATTCGGCTCGGGATCGGTGAGCTGGGCGACGCGGCGACGGTTGCGCTGCCGCTCGTCGTCGGGGCGGTCGGGCAGGTGCGAAAAGCCGACGCGGCCCCCCTCGGCGAGCACCTCCTTGGCGATCGACCACGCGATCGAATGGTCGTTCGCCACCCCGAGCACGAGGCCCTTCATGCCGTCGAATCGTCCCATCGCGTCGCTCCGAGGTGAGGTGGGCGGCGGCCGGGAGCGCCACCGGACGGACCGCGGCCGGCGGCAGTCCGGCGCCTGGCCGAGGAGCGGAAATGTACCGGCTCACCCGGAAAGCCTCAACGCGAGCCGACGAGCCGGTCGGTCGTCTCCGCGCGCGGTGCGGCGACGACGGCTGCTTGTCGCTGGCGACGTGCGCGGGTACAACGCCCGTCGAGGCCCCGTTAGCTCAATTGGTCAGAGCATCTGACTCTTAATCAGAGGGTTCTAGGTTCGAGTCCTAGACGGGGCACTCCCTCTTTCGCGCGTCCGGGGCCGGCGGGTACGCGGGCCCGTCCTCACGCCGGACGCCGCATCGCAGCCGGACGCGACATGCTTCTCACGCGCAGCCGGGCGTCGATCGTGCTGGCCGCGCTCCTCTTCTCCACCGGTGGCGCGGCGATCAAGGGGAGCGAGCTCTCGGCGTGGTGGATCTCGGTCGGCCGGTCGGCAGTCGCGGCCGCCGTGATCCTCGCGATCCTGCCCGAGTCGCGCCGGCTCGGCAGTCCCCGGGTCTGGGTCGCCGGTGTGGCGTACGCCGCCACGCTCGTGAGCTTCGCATTCGCCACCAAGCTCACCACGGCGGCCGCCGCCATCTGGCTGCAGGCGACGGGCCCACTCTACATGCTGTTCCTGGCGCCGCCTCTGCTCGGCGAGCGGGTGCGACCGCGGGACGTCGCGCTCGGCCTCGTGCTGCTCGCGGCCATGGTCGTCCTCTTCCTCGAAGCCCGTCACGGAACCACCACGACACTCGCGCCTCGGCCCTTCCTGGGGAACGTCCTCGGGGCCGTGAGTGGACTGACGTTCGCGCTGACGGTGCTGGCGCTGCGTCAGCGCGCGCCGGATGGTCAGGCGAGCTCGCTGCCGGTGGTCGTCGCCGGGAACCTCCTCGCGTGCGCGGCGGCCCTGCCGCCCGCCCTCGCATCGTCGGCCGATGGGGCATCGCCGTCGGCGGCCGACGTCGCGGGCGTCCTCTATCTCGGCTGCGTGCAGGTCGGCCTCGCCTACTGGCTGCTCGACTGGGGCATTCGCCGCGTGCCCGCGTTCGAGGCCTCGGCCCTGCTCCTCGTGGAGCCAGTGACGAATCCCCTCTGGGCGTGGCTGGCAACCGGCGAGCGGCCGTCGTGGCTGGCGGCCATCGGCGGTGTCGTGATCGTCACCGCGACGTTCCTGCACGCGGCGGTGGCAGCGGGTCGCGTCGTCTCGCAAGACACCGCGTGACCGACCGGGAGCCGCGGGGCGCCGGGTCGGGCGTCGGCCCTCATCCCGCGCCGCGCGTCGTCGTCTCGACCGACTCGATGCGGCCGTCCTCCATCGTCGCGATGCGGTTGGCGAACGTGAAGACGCGGGAGTCGTGCGTGACGACGATCACCGCCCGGCCGGGCTGCACCCCGATCTGCGCGATGAGCTCCATCGTGATCCGCCCGTTTTCGGCGTCGAGCGCGCTCGTCGGCTCGTCACAGACGAGCAGCTGCGGATCGTGCACGAGCGCCCGCGCGATCGCGACGCGCTGCTGCTGGCCGCCGGAAAGCTCGCTGGGCAGGTTGGTGAGGCGATTACCGAGTCCCAGCGCGTCGAGCATCTCGGCCGCGACCTCCACCGCGTCGCGTCGCCGCCAGCCCGCGATGAGCAGCGGCACGGCCGCGTTCTCCACCGCGGTCAGCGAGGGCAGCAGGTTGTACGACTGGAAGACGAAGCCGACGTGGTCCCGTCGGAAGCGCACCCGCCGGCCGTTGGTCATCCGGGCGACGTCGTGGCCGAGCACGTGCACCGACCCGGACGTCGGCTGCAGCCTGCCCGCCCCGAAGGTGACGAGCGTCGTCATCCCGCAGCCGCTCGGACCGGCGAGGACGAGCAGTTCGCCGGAGGGCACCTCGAGATCGACGCCCCGCAGCGCGCGGGTCACCGTGTCACCGCGACCGAATTCCTTCGTGACGCCGCGCAGCAGGATGACGGGTGCGTCGGCCGAAGCCGGGAGCGAGGCGGAGGGGTCGGGTCGCGTCATGATCGGTGGCGGCGGTCCGGGATCGGACCAATGTACGGCAGGCGGGGGGACCGGTTGACGCGGGGGCGGCACCGAACAGAATTTCGCTCGAGTGCGCGGGCGAGCGGACAGCCCAACCCCCTCCACAGGGAACGACATGGCTGGCACGCGGGTCGGTGTGTGGCTGATCGGTGCGAAGGGGGGCGTCGCCACCACGCTGATGACCGGCCTCGCGAGCCTCGCCCGCGGCGCGATCGAGCCGATCGGCCTCGTCACGGCGCTCGAGCCGTTCACGGCCCTCGATCTCGTCGGGTTCGAAGACCTCGTTCTCGGCGGTCACGATATCCGATCGGGCCCGCTCGGTGCCGAGGCCCGGCGGATGTGGAGCGAGAGTCGGGCGATCCCGCCCGACCTCGTGGATGGGGCGAGCGGGTTTTTCGCGGCCGTCGAAAAGCGGCTTCGGCCGGGCACGCTCGTCGCGACCGGCGAACGCATCCGCAGCCTCGCCGACCCGTCGGCGGCGAGCGTGGTGGAAACGCCCCGCGCCGCGATCAGCCGTATCCGCGCCGACATCGAGGCCTTCGCGGCCGCGGAGCGGCTCGGGCATGTGGTGGTCGTCAACGTGGCGTCCACCGAGCCGCCGCCGGCCCGTCCCATGCCGCTCGATTTCGCGGAGATCGATCCGCTGCTCGATGACGCCGAGGCCTGCCCGCTCCCGGCGAGCAGCCTCGACTTCCTGGCGGCGGCGGAGGCGGGGGCAGCGTAGGTCGCCTTGCCGCCGTCCACGGGTGCGACGCCCCGGGCGCTCCAGGACGTCGCCATCCAGCGGCGCATCGCCCACGCGGGCTGTGACGGCAAGACCGGCGAGACGCTCCTCAAGAGCGTGCTCGCGCCGATGTTCGCCGCGCGCCATCTCGAGGTGATGAGCTGGGTGGGGCACAACATCTTCGGCAACATGGACGGCAAGGTGCTCGACGACCCGCGCAACAAGGCGGCCAAGGTGCGGAGCAAGGACCATCTGCTTGCGGCGATCCTCGGCTACGCGCCGCAGACCCACGTGTCGATCGAGTACATCCGGAGCCTCGGCGACTGGAAGACGGCATGGGACCACGTGCACTTCCGCGGGTTCCTCGGCACGCCGATGACGCTCCAGTTCACCTGGCAGGGATGCGACTCGATCCTCGCGGCACCGCTGGTGCTCGACCTCGTGCGGCTCGTCGAGCGGGCGCGGCGGGATGGCGAGAGCGGTGCGCTCCCGTGGCTGGCGTGCTTCTTCAAGAGCCCGCTCGGTGTCGCGGAGCAGGACTTTTCCCGGCAGGTCGCGCTCCTGCACGATTGGGCCGCCGCCCGCACGTGACGTCAGGCGAGCAGACCCGTCACGACGTGGCCGTGCACGTCGGTGAGCCGGTACTGGCGACCCTGATAGCGGAACGTGAGCCGGGTGTGGTCGATGCCCGCGAGGTGCATGATCGTCGCCTGCATGTCGTGGATGTGCACGGGATCGGCGGTGATGTTCCACGCGTATTCGTCGGTGGAGCCGTGGACGTGCCCTCCGCGCACGCCGCCGCCCGCCAGCCACCATGAGTAGGCCCGACCGAAGTGGTCGCGCCCCTTCGGCGCGGCGGGGTCGCCCTGGCCGAACGGCGTGCGGCCGAACTCGCCCCCCCAGGCCACGAGCGTGTCGCCGAGGAGCCCCCGCTCCTTGAGGTCGAGTACGAGCGCCGCCGACGGGCCCTCCGTGTCGCGGCACTGCTCCTCCAGCTGCGTGTGGAGGTTGCCGTGCTGGTCCCACCCGGCGTGCATCAGCTGCACGAACCGCGTGCCCCGCTCGAGAAGCCTCCGGGCCACGAGGCAGTTGAAGGCGAAGCTCCCCTTCACGTTGACGTCGGGACCATAGCGGTCGAGGACGTGACGCGGCTCGTCGGAGAAGTCCACCAGTTCGGGCACGCTCGCCTGCATGCGGAACGCCATCTCGTACTGCGCGATGCGCGTGTCGATTTCCGGATCGCCGTAGTCGGCGAGGTGCGCGGCGTTCATCGCGGCGAGGTCGTCGAGGAGGGCGCGACGCGCGACCCGGCTCGTGCCGGGCGGGTTGGCGAGGTAGGGCACGGGCTCGCCGGTGTTGCGGAACTTGACTCCCTGGAAGCGGCTCGGGAGGAAGCCGCTGCCCCAGTAGTAGTCGAAGAAGAGCTGCCCGCAGGTCTTTCCCTTGTCGCTCGAGGTCATCACGACGAACGCCGGGAGGTCGGCCGTCTCGCAGCCGAGGCCGTAGCTCAGCCACGCCCCGAGGCTCGGGCGGCCGGGCACCTGCGAGCCGGTCATGAAGAAGGTGACCCCAGGAGCGTGATTGACCGCCTCGGTGTGCATGCTGCGGACGAGGCAGATCTCGTCGGCGATGCCGCCGACGTGGGGCAGCATCTCACTGAGTTCGATGCCGCTGCGACCCCAGCGGCGGAAGGGCTTGATCGCCGGCACGGTCGGCCATTTCGCGTAGGAGCTCGACATGGTCGAGAGTCGTGTCGTCCCGCGCACGCTCTCCGGGATGTCCTGGCCCGCCCGCGCCACCATCACCGGCTTGGGGTCGAAGAGATCGACGTGCGACGGTCCGCCGCCCTGCCAGAGCATCACGATCCGCTGCGCCTGCGGCGCGTGATGGGGCCGTCCGGGGAGGCCCGGCATCCCCGCGGGCACGGGGGCCGACGAGGCGTCCGCATGCCGCCCGAGGAGTGAGGCGAGCGCCACCGAACCGATGCCCAGGCCCGCCGAGCCGAAGAGCCGCCGTCGCGTGACGCGGGCCACGTTCGCCTCGTGCGCGCCGCGGAGGTCATGCAGGTCGGGCATGGTGCGTCATTCCCTCGTGAGGGCCTCGTCGAGATTGAGGATCAGCAGGCACGTGCTCGCGAGCGCGCCGTGGGCGACCGGGTCGAGCGACTCGGCCCGCGGTGTGGCGCCGACGGCGAGCAGGGCGCGGGCTCCCGCGGGATCGGCCGCGAAGCACTCGAGCTGGCGGGCATGGGCGCGGCGCAGTGCGGACATGTCGTATCCGGTCGGCGGCCTGCCGACGACCCGCCGAAACGCCCAGCCGATCTGCCCGTCGAGATCCGCGGCCGCCGGCATGCTCCGCTCGGCCAGCACGCGGGCCGCCTCCACCCACGTGGGGTCGTTGAGCGTCGTCAGCGCGTGCAGCGGGGTGCTCGTGAGGCTCGTCCGCACGGAGCAGGTCTGCCGGTTGGCCGCGTCGAACATGTTGGCCGGGCTCACGGTGCGTCGCCAGAACGTGTAGAGGCTGCGGCGGTGGAGGTCGCCGCCTGTGGACGTGGGATAGGTGAAGTCGCGCTCCTTCGTGATCGCGAGCGCCTCCCAGATCGCGTCGGGCTGGTACGGATATACGGGCGGTCCCCCGATCCGCGTGTCGAGCAGGCCGGCGGCGGCCAGCGCCACGTCGCGGAGCACGGGCGCGGGCATGCGGAACCGCGAGGCGCGGGCGACGAGCCGATTCTCGGGATCGGCCGCGAGGTGTGCGGCCGTCACGCGGCTCGACTGCCGGTAGGCGGCGCTCGTGACGATGAGCCGATGGAGTGACTTGCGGCTCCAGCCCGATTCGCGGAACTCGACGGCGAGCCAGTCGAGCAGGTCGCGATGACGGGGATACTCGCTCTGCACGCCCATGTCCTCGAGCGTCTTCACGAGTCCGGTGCCGAAGAAGTGGGCCCACGCGCGGTTGACGAACACGCGGGACGTGAGCGGATGCTCCGGGAGAAAGAGCCAGCGCGCGAACCCGAGCCGGTTGCGCGGCTGGTCGTCGGGCAGTGGCGGGAGGACGGCGGGCGGTGCGAAGACCACCGGGTCGCCCTGTGGGGCGAGATAGTCGCCCCGATCGAGCACCCGCGTTTCCCGCGGGCGCTCGTCGCTCATCACCATCGGGCGGGGGAGGGCGTCGCCCCTGTACTCGTCATGGGCCTTCCTCGCGGCCTCGTACGCGACCACCTGAGGCAGGTTCTTCACGACCTCGGCCCTGACCGTGGAGTCGAAGTGGGCCCGCAGCTGGCTCTCGATCGACTTCGTGTCGGCCTCGGTCCGCTCCGCCACGGGCTTCCGCAGCAGCGGCGTGAGGTTTCGCGGCAGACCCGCGCCATCGGCCGGCTCGCCGTCCGCGAAGAGACCGTTGCGCCACGCCGCGTAGGCGGCGTCGATCACCGGCCGGGCCTCTCCCTCGAGCTCGGCGCGGCGGGCATCGAGTTCCTGGAGCCTGGCCCGCACCTCGTCGCTCGGCACCTCGAGCACGGGGGGGGCCACGCGGATGCGGGCCGAGAAGCGAGTCGGCGCGCCCGACTCCGGCAGCCGATTGAAGAGATCGAGCAGCCGATAGTAGTCGACCATCGTCAGCGGGTCGTACTTGTGGTCGTGGCACTGCGCACAGGCCAGCGTCAGCCCCAGCCACGTCGTCGCCGTCGTGTCGACACGGTCGAAGAGGTTGTTGAACCGCTGTTCCTCCGCGATCGCGCCCCCTTCACCGTTGAGGAGGTGATTCCGGTTGAAGCCGGTGGCGATCCGCTGGTCCGTCGTCGCGTCCGGCAGGAGATCACCGGCGAGCTGTTCGATCGAGAAGCGGTCGAAGGGCAGGTCGTCGTTGATCGCCCGCACCACCCAGTCGCGCCACATCCACTGCCAGGTGTCGCCGTCCTGCTGGAAGCCGTTGCTGTCGGCGTACCGCGCGGCATCGAGCCACGGCAGCGCCATCCGCTCCCCGTAGTGCGGGCTCGCGAGGAGGCGGTCGACGAGCTGCTCGTAGGCGTCGGGCGAAGGGTCGTTCACGAAGGCATCCACCGCGTCCGGGGTCGGGGGAACGCCCACGAAGTCCGCGTGCAGCCGCCGGATGAGCGTGGGACGATCGGCCTCCGGCGACGGCGCGAGCCCCGCCGCCTCGATCGACGCGAGCACGAAGCGGTCGATCGGTGTGCGCGGCCACTCGGCCCGGCCGACGGTCGGCGGCGTGGGACGCGTCAGCGCGATGAATGCCCAGTGCGGACGATACTCGGCGCCCTCCCGGACCCAGCGATCGAGCAGGGCCCGCTGCTCGTCCGAGAGCACCCGATTCGACGTCGGGGGCGGCATGCGCACGTCGGGATCCGTGGAATGGATCCGTTCGAGCAGCGTGCTCGCCCCGGGCTCTCCCGGCACGATCGCCCGCGCCTCGAGCGCCGCCTCGCGGACGTCGAGCCGGAGATCGGCCTGCCGCTTCGCCGCGTCCTGTCCGTGGCAGTAGAAGCAGTTTTCCGAGAGGATCGGCCGGATGTCGCGATTGAAGTCGAGCGGACCGGCGGCGTCGGCCGCCCGCGCGTGCGGCACGATCCGGGCGTCGCCTGCCACGGCGAGAACGACCGTCAACGCGGCGGTCGCGACGGAGCGAACGAGGACGGACGAGCAACCCATGGAATGAACTCCTCGACAGGAGGTTCCAACGGACGGGTCACCCGCGTCGCCGATCCGGCGGCGGTCAGGCCACGGATCGCGGACCGGAGGGTCGTTCGGCGGGACCGACACGGACTCCTTGTAAGTGTAGCATCGGCGCGGGAAGGTCGCCACATGGTCCGTGCCGTTCCCTGGTCGGTCACGAGCGTCGTCACGCTCGTGATCATGGCGCTCTCGGCGCCGTTCATCGCGCAGGCGGCTTTCGGCGTGCTCGGCGTCGATGGCACGACGCCGCTCGAATGGGTGCCGGACACGTTCGCACCCCGGCAGGAATACGACGCCTTCACGAGGCTCTTCGAGAGTGGCGACGTGGTGGTCGTCACGTGGCCGGGGTGCGAGGTCGGCGCCCGGGCGCTCGATGCGCTGGCCGCCGCGTCCGGTGGAGACGATGCGCCCCGTGACGCCGCGGGGAGTGCCTGGTTCACCGGGGTCGCGACGGGCAACCGGGCGCTCGAGCAGCTCGCCGGACCGCCCCTCGGCCTCGAACGGACGGCGGCCATCGATCGTCTCAAGGGCATGCTGCTCGGGCCCGACGGCCGGACAACGTGTGCCGTCGTGGGCTTCACACCGGCCGGCATGGCCGATCGCCAGCGGGCCGTCGCCTGGATCCGTGATCTGGTCAGCCGTGAGGCGGCCATCGAGCCCGCCGTCGTGCGCATGGCGGGGCCGGTGATGGACAACGTGGCGATCGATGTGGAGAGCTCCCGATCGCTCACGAACTTCGCGCTGCCCGCCGGGATCGTCGTGCTGGCGGTGACGTGGTGGTCGCTTCGTTCGTGGCTCCATGCGGCGCTCGTCTTCCTCGTGTCCGCGTGGTGTGTGGGGCTGTCGTTCGCGACGCTCGCCCTGTGCGGCGACCGGATGAACGCGGTGCTCATCGTGATGCCCGTCCTCGTGCTCGTGCTCGGCGTCGCCGGTGGGATCCACCTCATCAACTACCTCGAGGAGTCGCTCGCGCGGGGCGGGGTGCGGGGTGTCGCCGGGCGGGGAGTCGCCCTCGGCTGGCTTCCCTGCTGCCTCTCGGCGGGGACGACGGCGGTCGGGCTGGTGTCGCTCGTGGTGAGCACGCTCGAACCGATCCGCGTCTTCGGCTTCCACGCCGCCATCGGCGTCGTCGCCGCCCTCGTGGCGATGTTCCTCGTGCTGCCGGGCTTCTTCGAACGCTGGCCGATTCCGCCGCGGCCGCACGCCGGCTGGAGTGACGCGTGGGCGGAGGCGGGTGCGGTCTTCGTCGCGCGGCACGCCACGGCGAGCCTGATCGTGCTCGGCGGTCTCATGGCGCTCGCCGCGGTGGGCATCCCCCGCATCCGCACGTCGGTGCGCATCGACACGCTCTTCGAGCCGGAGAGCCGCGTGATCGCGGACTACGCCTGGATCGAGCGGTCGATCGGCCCGCTCGTGCCGATCGAGGTGATCGTGCGCTTCGACGAGGGGCACGCCGTCCGCGCGTCCGAGCGACTCGACCTCGTCCAGGCGATCGAGGCCCGGCTACGGGCTCGCGGGGACGTGACCGGCGTCGTCTCGGCGGCAACGTTCCTGCCGGCGTTGCCCCCCGCCGGCTCGGTCCGCGGGGCGACGCAACGGGCGATCGCCTCACGGCGACTGGCGCGCGATCTGGCCCGAGCCGATGCGGTCCGGGACGTCCGCGACGTCCCCGACGGCCAGCTCTGGCGGGTGACGGCGCGGGTGCCGGCGCTCGAGGACATCGACTACGGCGTCCTCCTCGACCGCGTGCGCGAGGAGATCGCACCGGTCGTGGCGGCGGCCGGCGGCGCCGGCCGCGGGATCGTCGCCACCTGCACCGGTGCGATGCCGCTCGTGCACTCCATCCAGCACACGCTCCTCGACGACCTGTTCAGCAGTTTTCTTTCCGCGTGCGGCGCGATCACGCTCGTGATGATGGTCGTGGAGGGGGGCGTGGGCGCCGGGCTGCTCGCGATGGTCAGCAACGTGTTTCCGATGGTCCTGCTCTTCGGGATGCTCGGCTGGACGCGCATGCCGCTCGACATCGGCAGCGTGATGACCGCGTCGATCGCGCTGGGCATGGCGATCGACGGCACGCTGCACTTCCTCACCTTCTACCGCCGTGCGCGGGACGAGGGCGCCGAGCCCGTCGAGGGACGGCGGTCGGCCTACCGACACTCCGCGATCCCGCTGACGCAGTCCACGATGATCACCGCGCTGGGAATCCTCGTCTTCGCGGCGAGCTCGTTCGCGCCGACGAGCCGCTTCGCCGTGATGCTCGCGCTCCTCAGGCTCGCCGCCCTCGTGGGCGACCTCGTCCTGCTGCCCGCGCTCCTGGTGAGTCGCCTCGGCCGGTGGTGCATGCCGGCGACGCAGGCCCCGGACGGGGTGCGGCCCTCGGCCGTCGGGCCGACGGTCGGCTGACGACGCGCGGCCTCGGGGGCGGAGAATCGGACGGCCGGCCGTCAGGCCAGGCCGTTGCGCAGCGCCCAGACGGCCGCCTGCGTGCGGTCGTGGAGCGAGGTCTTGCGGAGCATGTTCTGCACGTGCTCCTTCACCGTTTCGACACTGATGCCCATCGTGTCGGCGATCTCGCGGTTCGAAAGCCCCATGGCGATCAGCCGCAGCGTCTGCAGTTCGCGGGGCGTGAGCGGCACGTTCGCGTCCCCCGGCACGTCCCGCTTCGTCATGGAGGCGGCGACGCTCCGCAGCATGCCGGTGCGGGTGGGCGGTCCGTCCGCGACCGCGTTGTCGAGGGCGGCGAGGAGCGTGTCCCGGTCCGCGGTCTTGAGCAGGTAGTCGTTGGCCCCCGCGGCGACGGCGCGGGCGACATAGGTCGGATTGTCGAATGCCGAGAAGACGACGATGCGGGTCTTCGTCGCGGCCGATCGCACCCGACGGATCGTGTCGAGCCCGTCCTCGTCACCGAGCCGCGCGTCGAGCAGCAGGACGTCCGGCTTGTGCTTCCGCGCGAGCCTGACGAGCTGCGCGACGGTCGCCGCGCTGGCGACGACCCGGAAGTGCGATGATTCGAGCAGCACCTCGACGCCGCGGCGGATGACCTCGTGGTCATCCGCGATGAGCACTGTGATCGCCATCGGAGGAATGCACCAGCGACCTGTCCGCTTCCGGCGGACGACTCCGCCGGACGACCCCCAAATGAGACTACCACGTGCAGGTGGTCTTCGCACCGGCGAGGTGGTGTCCCGCGGTGGCGGGCGATCCGCGGCGGAGGCGGCCTCAGGGCGGGGCGATCCAGCCGGCGTGCACCAGCCACCGCTCGATCCACGGCTGGGTCCAGGGCGTCCAGGTGGGATGGGCCACCGACACCATCGAGAGCGCGAGCAGCACGAGTGCCAGGCCACGCCCGGCCCGCGATCCGGCGAGGCGATCCGCCGTCGCGGCGGCCACGCTCCAGAGCGGGATGAGCCAGAGCGCCCAGCGGAAGCCGGCGGTGACGCCCCCGTAGTTGCGGTCGGCCTGGGGGCGGGCGAGGTAGAAGCCGATGACGACGAACGACACCACCGCGATCGCCGTGGCGATCTCCGCGATGCCGCGCGGCGCGCGGCCGCCTCGCGCGAGGACCCACAGTCCGCCGGGGACGAGCAGCCAGGCCGGCGTGAGCGAGAAGATGCCGTGGTGCCCCACGAGCGCGTGCACCGCGTACCGGCCGGCGGACGGCTCGCCGCGATCGACACCGCGGGGCGACCGCCAGTAGCTCTGCAGCAGTTTGCCGTTGGGCAGCCGGATCGCGTAGTCGTACCAGTTGTTCGGGTTCCACGACTCCTCGGCGTCGCCGGCGGCGGGCGTAGACGGCCGCTCGGTGTCGCGCTGGGCGTAGGGAGGCACGACGGTGCCGTGCGCGAGCCAGTTGGAGCCGAGGGCCGCCACGGCGACGAGGGCGGCGGCCGGCAGCGACGCCCCGCACGTGCGGCGCCAGTCGGCGCGCGCGGCGATGGCGAGCGAGGCGGCGAGCCAGGCGAGGGCCGGCAGTTCGAACGCCGCGCCGAGCGCCGCCGTGAGGCCCAGGCCCGCGAAGGCGGCGCGAGACCGCAGCCCGTCGCAGCGGATTCGCACGAGCAGCCAGGCCGACGCCGCCACGCACGCGGCTGCCGGCACGTGGTTCGTGAGCACGACGGCGAACGTGGTGAGGAGCGTGCCGCAGGCGACGAGCGCCGCCGCCCAGATGCGTGCCCAATCGGTCGCGCCGACGGTCTCGACCAGCCGACACGCGCAGAGGATCGTGATGCCCAGCGGCACGAGGCCGAAGAGCACCATGAGCATGCGGCCCAGCTCGAAGGGATGGTCGCCGAGCGTCCAGCCCGTGACCCGGTGCACGACCCAGTACGGCGCGGCGCAGAGGACGGACAGGAGCGGCGGCTTGCTCGAGTAGAGCCGCAGGCGGCCCGTCGCGTCCGGGTGGGCCACGGCATCGATCGTGTCCCAGCCGGGCTCGACCACGAGCTCGTCGATCGCGAACGTGCCGCGCTCGACGAGGCTGCGGATCGTGAGCCAGCGGCTGCGGTCGTTCGCCGAGAGGAACGGTCGCATGAGCCGCTTCTCCATCTCGATGCGGCGGCGGATCGCGGCGGCGTCCACCTCCTCCCCGGCCGCCGTCGCCTTGGTGACGGCGTCACTCACGAGCCGCGCCTCGAGCGCGAGACGATCGACGCTCGCCACCGCGCTGATGCGGCCGAGCACGGCTCCGAGCGCCACCGTGGCGAGGATCGCATAGGTGCTTCGCCGTACGCGGCCGCGCGACTCGGTGCGCCGCGGACGTGGCGGCGTGCCCGCCGGCATGACGAGCCCCACCCGCGCGAGGCCGGCGAGCCCGCTGAAGAATCGCGCCACGCCGTACTTCGACCGGCCGCGCGTGCGGGGCCGGTGGTGCACCGGCAGCTCCTCGACGCGGTGGCCGGCCCGCCACACGAGCACGGGGATGAAGCGGTGCATGTCGCGCTCGAGCAGGAGCGCCTTCGCGACGTCGCTCCTGAACGCCTTGAGGCCGCAGTTGTGGTCATGGAGCGAGAGCCCGCTCACCGCGCCGAGCAGGAAGTTGAAGACCGCCGAGGGCATGGTCTTGTGCCACGGGTCGAGTCGGGGGTGCTTCCAGCCGTTGACGAGGCCCACCCTGCAGTCGCTCCGCAGTCGCTCGAGGAGCCGGGGAATCTCGGCGGGATCGTCCTGGCCGTCGCCGTCGAGCATGACGACGAACGGGGCCCGGCAGGCCGCGAAGCCGCGGGCGAGTGCGGCCGACTTGCCCAGCGCCGCCCCATGGCGGATGCCCTGCACGCGCGGGTCGGCCGCAGCCGCGGCGGAGATCTCGTCCCAGGTGTCGTCGGCCGAGCCGTCGTCGATGAGAAACGCCTCCCAGGTCAGCCCGGCGGCGTCGAGGACGGAGCGGATCTCGGCGACGAGCGGCCCGACGTTGCCGGCCTCGTCACGGGCGGGCACCACCAGGGAGACGTCGGGAACGGACATCGAGTGGGGTTTCCGGGTCGCGACGGGAGCGGCGCGGCGTCATCCGTCGTGCGAGCCAAGAATACCGAGCGGCGGCGAGCCGTCGCCATCCGGCCTCGTGCGCCGTCGGTGACACCCGCGGAATGCGCGCCGCCGGCGTGTATCGTGGCGTGACGGCCGGCGCGGTCGCGTGGGCCGGGCCGGGTGTGGGCAGAGGTGTCGGATGACGCGACTGGTCTCGTTCGGCGTGCTGCTCGGGCTGGTCGTGCTCTTCGGCCTGCTCTCGCTGCGGGTGCTCGCCGCGTTTCTGCTGCCGCTCCTGCTCGCGGCGATGCTCGTGGTGATCTTCGGGCCGCTGTACCGCAGCCTGCTGGCCCGGCTGCAGGTGCCCGCCTGGGTCGCGGCCGCGCTGACGACCGCCTTCGTGCTCGTGCTCGTGCTCGTGCCCCTGGGGCTGCTCGTCGCGCGGGCGGGCGGCGACGCCGTCTCGATGCTGCGGCGGCCCGACGGGGTGCGGCTCGATCCGCAGGTGCTCGACAGGCTCGTCGCAGCGATGAACGACGCGGTGGGGCTGCTCGTCACGTCGGAGGACGTCTACGCGGAACTCCGTGCGCTCGCCGAAAGCGTGGCGGGGCCGATCGCGCGGCGTGCGCCCGCGGTGATCGTGAAGTTCGTCATCGGCGTGATCGTGATGATCCTGAGCTTCTTCTACTTTCTCGCCGACGGGCCGCGGATGCTCGAGGGCGTCACGCGGCTCATCCCGCTCGATCGACGCTACCAGTGGCAGCTGCTCGAGGAGTTCGAGGAGATCAGCCGCGCGGTGGTGAGCTCCACGCTGCGGGCGGCGATCGTGCAGGCGCTGCTCGCCGGCATCGGCGACGCCGTCGCCGGGCTCGAGGGCGTCTTCCTGCTGACGCTGCTGACCTTCTTCGGGGCGCTCGTGCCCTTCATCGGCGCGGCGGCGGTGTGGGGATCGGCGAGCCTGTGGCTCCTGTTCTTCGCGCAGGACTCGTGGGCTGCCGCGGGTCTCGCGGTGTGGGGCGTCCTCGTCGTCTCGACGATCGACAACGTCATCAAGCCGCTCGTGCTGCAGGGCCAGTCGAAGCTCCATCCGCTGCTCGCGCTCCTGAGCGTCCTCGGCGGCGTCGGGACGCTGGGGCCGGTCGGGATCTTCGTCGGCCCGATCGCCGTGGCCTTTCTGCAGGCCGCCCTAACGATGCTGCAGGCCGAGCTCGACGTGCTCGGCGGCCGCGAGACGGCCCCGGCAGAGGGCCCGCCGGGGCAATCTCCGGGGGACGGTGTTGCAGAGGAGACGGTCGCGAGGGTGAAATCGTCGCGTTCGTGATCCCCCGGAGGTTGTGACATGCTCGTGGAGATGGTGCTTCTCGTCGCCGCGTTTCTCGCGACCGGCATCGAGGCCGCGTACGTGCCGAGCGATGACGGCGGGGGCGAGTATCTCGTGCGGGTCGAGCCCGAGCTGCTCGGCACCAAGCCCGGCACCGCGGATGGCCAGCCCCGCGCTCCCTATCACTTCACAAGCGACGTGCCGGCCGATGCCCGCGATGTGCGCCGCGTCCGGATCTATGTCGGGGAGAACTGGCCGCCCGCAGTGGAGCGGGCCGTCGTGGAGGCGGCGGCGCGGCCTCGCAAGCCGCTGCCCGTGGCATCGACATCGGGTCAGCTCGCGGAGCTCGCCGGCGGCACGTCGGCGGGTGCCAGGCCGTGGGGCTGGCTCATCGGCAGCCTCATCGCCCTGTTCCTGTCGTTGGGCGCCAACGCCTACCTCGGCCTCCTGCTGCAGACGATGCGACAGCGCTACCTGCGGGACATCGACGAGGGCTTCGTCAAGGTCTGAGGCGGAT
>JBJTBO010000437.1:0-3341 GCA_046091445.1 Planctomycetaceae bacterium
TCCTTCGCCAGGCGGATGTCCTTGAACTTCCTTTCCTCGACCACCTGTTGCTTGACGTTCTCGGGCCGCTGCCGGGGAGTGGTCTTCATCCGGTGCTTCGGCGGTCGAACCAGTTCCTGCCAGGCATTTCGCGGCAGATTCTCGGCATGTTCGTAGAGGTTCGGCATCGCCTGGATGCCGAAGACGAACATCACCCCGTCGGCCGCCCAGCGGTCGAGGTGCTCGGTCTGCGAGAAGGCCGTGTCGCCTCGCAGGCGGATCCGCCGGAAGCCAGCCCGACGGCACAAGCTGATCGCCTTGTCGAAGGTCGTCGCCGCCTGCTCGTGACTGAGGCGGTTGCCGGGGCGGTTCACCACATAGAGCGGTTCGCCCGTGTTGGCCAGTGAGAGCACCAGCGGGTGATAACCCCATTGGTTCTTGTAGTTGATGCTCATTCCCTCCTTGCACTGCCCGGTCGTCTCGACCATCGTGCCATCGGCGTCGAGGACCGCCTCCCGGAAGAAGTCTTCGGGCTGCTGCTTCCAGATCCTCACCCGGGTGTCGTTGAAGGCCTCCTGCAAGGCATCGATACGTTCGGCATCGAACCTGCGGCAGAAGTCCCCGGCCGTCGTCGGGTCGGGAATCCGCCGCGCCCCGAGGGCATCCAAGTAGCCCTCGTCGTTCCGCAGCAGTTCCAGATGCTCAAGTCGGGTCCCACCCGCCAAGAGGTTGTAGGCGATGTTCAGAACGTGATCCGACTCGTGGTACGGCAGGTGCACCTTGAGCAGGCCGAGGCGATCATTGATCAAGCGATCAAGCCCCAGCCGTTGCACCAGCAGATGCACCGCGCCGATCCCGCCTGTGGCGATCGCCCGCGTTCGGTCCGCGATCTCGTAGTGGATGTTCGAGGCGGCAAGTTCCGGCCGCTCCGCCGCCCGGCGATCGATCCGCTCCAGCCTCCGGGCGATTCTCTGCTTGCGTATTCGTAGCTGCTTTCGTACCTTGGCGTTCACTCGAAACTCCTCCGTCAGAGACGAGCTGCGTGACCTCGCTCCAACCGTAGTCACGCGATTCGTCGGGGGATTTCGAGTTTTTTATGCGCTCAGCACAAAATGCGCAAGTGAAAAGTCGCTTGGCTAAGGCCTAGATCCCGGTCCGTCGTGCTGGAGCGACGGCTCGGGGATTCGAGTCGGGGAGGCGAAGGGGAGATTTCGCGTTGCGAAGCGGGTCGTGCACGAAGCATTGGACGCGGTCGAGGTTGACTCCCGCCCACCGCGCGTCCGGCTCGTCGACGTTCCCTTCCGAGTTGGCTGCGCCTGCGCTTTCCGTCCGCCCTGGGACGCAGCCTGGGCAGCATGGGCAAGGCGGCGGAATGGCGTGCTCGTGACGCGGTGCCGTGCCGGCCGGTGAAGTTCGGCTGGCTCCGGCGCGCATTCGTCGCCATCCTCCGCGGCGCTCCGCCGGCTCGTCGAGGCCGGCCCCACGATGAGGCGTCGGCGCTCCATGCCCAGGCATACGGCTCCACTCGGGATCGCGGCGATCGCCGTCCACCAGCCCGCCTGGCACCTCGAGAACGGCTGGTTCGGCGACGCGATGCCCCGCAAGTTCGGGCACCACACGGGGATCGAGGCCCGCGGCATCTCGACCGCCGACGAGGTGACGATGGGCCTGCACGCGGTGCGCGTGCTCGAGCGCGAGACGGGCTGTGACCCGGCGCGGGGCCGCGGGCTGGTCTTCGTCTCGCCGTGCTTCTTTCCGCCGACCGTCGCGCGTCGTCATCTGCCGCCGGAGGCGGTGGCACGCGAACGGCCGAGCTGGGCGGCACGGCGTCTCGCCGTCGCGCTCGGTCTCACGAAGTGTCGGACGGCGGGGCTCAACTGGTTCTGCTGCGGGTACAGCCGCGCCCTCGCCTTCGTGCTCGGACGCTGGGCGCGTCACCTCGTCCTGCGGTCCGACGCGCACGTGCACGTTGTCGTGGCCACCCGGATCAGTCGCATCACCGACTACGGTTGCGGCCAGACGGCCGGTCTCTTCGGCGACATGGCGTCGGCCACGCTCCTCGCCCCGACGTCGAGCCGTCGGCATCCCGTGCCCTTCGTGATCGTCCGCGCCCGCGCCGAGCGGGTGCCGGCGGAGCGGCCCTACGTCGACTTCCAGGTGCGTGACGGCGTGCCCGTGCCCCGCCCCGACGGCGGGATGCATCGGGAGGCGAGGCGGCTCGTCTACTCGCTCGACGGGATGGGAATCGCCGAGACCGCGCCGCGCGCGATGGCGGCGGCCGTCGCCGGAGGACTCGCAGCCGCGGGGATCAAGGGGGACGAGGTGCGCTTCGTCGTGCCGCACCAGGCCGGTGCCGGGATCGTGCGCTTCACGGGCATGCAGCTCGAGGGCCACGGGGTGCGCTGCGAGATCGTCAATGGACTCACCCGACGCACGGGCAACGGGAGCGCATGCTCGGTGCCCCACGCGCTCCACCACGAGTGGGACCGACTGCGGGGCCTCGTCGCCTGCCCGACGGCGGCCGTCGGTGCGCCCGGCCGGGCCGAGGTGCTCCAGGGCTGCGTGCTGCTGCGCGCCACGGCCGTCCACGAGCGGCGGGCCGGACTCGCGGCCTGAGCCGGGCCGGCCCGCTGCACGTCAGCCCGGGCCTCGCAGAATCGCGCCGGTGCGCCGACCGCAGGCGGCCACGGCCGCGTCGATCACCCGCGCCGCCTCCTCACCGGAAAGCGTGCCATTCGGGCTGCGGAGCGTGCACGAGACGACGAGGCTCTTCCTGCCGGAGCCGAGGCGCTGGTCGTCGCGCCAGACATCGACGAGCGTCACCGACTCGAGCAGGTCGCCGATGCTCGCGCGGAGCGCCGACCCGACCTCGGCCCACGGTACGGCCTCGTCCACGACCAGGTTGAGATCGCGACCCACGGGCGGAAAGTCGCTCGGCCGGCTGAGCCTCACCGCCGCATCGACGCACCACTCGACCGCGTCGAGCCGCACCTCGGCGGCGGTCACCGGGCCCGCGATCGAGAAGGCCGCGAGCACGTCGGTCGCCACCTCGCCGATCACGCCGATACGGTGCGGGGCGTGGTCGGGCCGAGCAAGCATGATCTCGGCCGCCCTGCCCGGCGCGAACAGCGCGAGATCGATCGGTCGATACGCGACGCCCGGACACTCCTCCCGCTCCGTCAGTCCCAGCCGCTCGAGTGCCGCGGCCACGACGCCTTTCCCGTGCAGGAACCCGCCGGCGATCGGCCCCGGTCCAGTGGACGAGCCACTGCTCCTCGGCCTCACGCTCGCTGGCGGGTTCCTGCACGGGAAAGGCGTCGTGGCCGCGGCACTCGAGCGGCTGGGACTGACGGAGCGGGAGG
>JBJTBO010000438.1:0-2041 GCA_046091445.1 Planctomycetaceae bacterium
TTTCGGCGACCGTTGCCAGGGCGAGGGCCGTGGTCAGCGACACGCGGCGGCGCACCGGCGGCAGGCCATGGAGCGCAAGCACGCGGCCGATCCAGTCCCAGAGCGGCACGGGAGTGCCCTGGCTGAGAAAAGACGCCCGGCCGCCCGCGGCGGGACGGTCATCGAGCGCCGCGGCCGCGAGCACATGCGCCGCGACGCAATCATCGATGAATGTCAGATCGACGAGGTGGTGTCCGTCGCCCACCTGCACGAGCCGGCCGGCGCGGGCCCGCGCGAGGATCGTCGGCACGAGGTTGGTGTCGCCGGGGCCGAAGATGAGGTGCGGCCGCAAACTGATCGTGCGCAGCGTCTCGCCGTGGGCGGCAAGCACCGCCCGCTCCGCGGCCGCCTTCGTTTCGGGATAGAGGGCCCGGTAGTGGTCTGGGTAGGCCGCCGATTCGTCGATGCCGCGGAGATCGTGGTCGGCCGCGACGACGCTCGGCGAACTCGTGAAGACGAGGCGGCGGACGCCGGCCGCGCGACAGGCCGCGATCACGTTGTCCGTCGCGGTGATGTTGCCGCGCACGAAGGCCTCGCGAGGGCCCCACATCTTCACGTGCGCCGCGGTGTGAAAGACGCAGTCCACGCCGGCGAAGAGCCGCGACAGGCCGGTCACGGCATCCGGCTCGGCGAGATCCTGGATCGCCGTGCGAATCCCTGCGGCGTCGAGGAGCGGATTCGCCCGTCGCCCGACGGCCGTCACGTCGTGGCCGAGATCGCGCAGCCTCCGGCAGAGCGCGCCGCCGACGAAACCGCCACCGCCGGTGACGAGCGTCTTCATGCCTGGCCCATGTCGGCCGGGCTTCCTGCCACTGGCTCGGGTGCCGGCACCTCGGTCACATGCTGCGTGGCGGCCCAGGCCGCGAGTCGATCGCGGAAGATCTTGGCGTTGTGCCGGGCATCGACCGGAAACGACGGATGGAAATAGATTCGTCGGATGGGCGCGGTCACCGGATCGGCGGCCCCGATCGTCCGCAGGTCGTCGGCGAGTCGGCGCCGCCCTGCTGCGTCGAGCGAGGGTGACCGCGGTTCGACGACGAGCGCCGGCATGCCGGCGACGCCGATCAAGGCGGAGCGGCTCACCTGCGGATGGCGGTTGAAGACATTTTCCACCGGCACGCTGTGAAACGTCCGCTCGGCCGTGGTCACCACGTGGACCCGTCTGCCGCAGAAGTAGAGCTGGCCGTCGGCATCGAGATACCCCATGTCGCCCATGCGGTGCCACAGGCGGCCGCCTTCGTGAATCTTGCTGGCGGCGGTCGCCTCCGGGCGTGCGAGATACTCACGGCTCACGGTCTCGCCGCTGACGACGATCTCCCCGATCACCCGCTCCGGGCAGTCCACCAGCGGGCCAGTGGTCGGGCCGTCGAGCGGTTCCACCACGCGGAGCAAGACACCGTCGATGGCGCGGCCGACGGGCGTGCCCTGCTCGCCGGTCACCGCGAGCACGGGCGGATCCTGGCGCAATGCGGCGGCGGCCGCGATCGTCACCGGCAGCGCCTCCGTGGCGCCGTAGGGAGTGAAGCTCTCCGCCTGCGGGCAGGCCGCCCTCACGAGCTCGAGCGTGGCCTCCGAGACCGGCGCGCCTGCCATGAACACGCGCCGTACGTGCGGCAGCGATGTCCCCGTCTGCCGGCAGTATTCGGCGATCTTCGTCCAGAGCGTGGGGGAGCCGAACGACGTCTGGTTGCCGAGGTCGCGCATCACGCGAATGATCTGCCGGGGCACGAGCGCGAGCGGGCGGGCCGGGTCGAGGGGCGGGAAGATACTCCCCACGCCGAGCGCCGAGGTGAAAAGGCTGAAGACGGGCAGGAGCGGCAGGTCCTGTTCGCCCCCGCGAAAGCCAAACTGGTTGCGAAACACCGCGAGCTGCTCGGAGAGCATGCGGTTGGTGAAGATCACGCCCTTCGGGCGGCCGGTGCCGCCGGAGGTGAAGGCCACGAGCGCCGGATCGTCGGCCTGTCGCGAAACCGGCGGCAGCGCGGCGCCCGCGGAAACGAGC
>JBJTBO010000439.1:0-4332 GCA_046091445.1 Planctomycetaceae bacterium
TGCCCGCTGCGGCGGCAGGCTTGGCGGCGGTCGGTCGCTGCGGCGACGACGGCTTGGGAACCTGTGGGTCGATCCGACTGGACATGGTGACCTCTCCTCTCCTTGTCGTCGCGCTGTCGTCGCGTGGTCGTCGCACGCGACCGAATGGCACCCTTCGTGGCTGGTGAAACCGACTGCCGACCGCCTGACGCTCCGCCACCCGCCTCACGAAAAATATACCAGAATGGAAGGGCGTCCGACACGGCGTCGCGCCCGACGATTTCCAGTCTGCCGAGCTCACGGTTCCGGTCGTGCCGACCGCGTCAGGGGTGGGCGGCCGTCCCCGGTCGGCGGTCCCGTTGGGTCCCTCCTCGTTCCGGGGCGGGGCGCGGGTGACTCCGGGGGTTTGCGCGGGCTTCTGGCCGTGGAACGCTGTGCGGGGTACCCTGCCCGCGGCGTGTCGCGGATCGCGGCCGGTACGTGGAGACAGTTCCTGTGCTCGTGTCGTCCCGCCATGGGACACGCGGGCTTCGGACGACGGAGGAGCGGAATGGCCAAGGGCAAGAGAAAACTCGAGGTCGTGCACCTCGTCTGCGAGGAAACCGGCGACCAGAACTACACGCTGCGACGCAAGACCGGCGGCGAGAAGCTCAAGGTCAAGAAGTATTCGCCGCGTCTTCGTCGCCACACGCTCCACGCCGAAAAGAAGAAGTAGCCGGCAGGCGCACGGGCTCGGAGTGGCCCTCGGGCCCCGCGTGGGTACGGCACCGTTGGCCTGCGTTCACGGGCCGGAGCGGTCGCCGGTGATCGCCCCGACGATCGCCTGCTCGAGTTCAGGGCGGCCGAGCGACACGCGGAGTTCGATCTCGACCGCGACGAGCGGTCGGCCTGCGATCTCGGTGCGGCGCAGCTTCACGAGATCCTTGAGCGTGGTGGCCACCAGCGCGGCGTCGCTGCGCCGCACGTCGTCCGCGAGTCGCTCGACGTCGTCGGCGACGTAGGCATGGTGATCGGGCAGTGAGCGGAACGCGGCGACGTCGGCATGCAGTGTCGCGAGCGTGCGGCGGAAAGCGGCTGGATTGCCGATGGCGGCGCACGCGACCACGCGTCGATGCGCGAGGTCGCCGACCGGCCGCTCGGCACCGTCCCATGATCGGAGACGCACCGCCGCATGGGTGGCCTCGGCCCACACCGCCGGCGTTCGTCCCCGGCACGCGGACTCGAACCGACGGCGAATCTCAACGCGCCTCGTTTCGTCCACCGCGTCGGCCCGCGTGAGCACGACCGCGTCGGCTCGCTCGAGCGACGCCAGGGGCTCGCGCAGCAGGCCGCGGGGGAAGAGGTGATCGCAGCCGAACGGGTCGGTCGCGTCGATCGCCACGATGTCGAGGTCGCGGCCGAGCCGACGATGCTGGAATCCGTCGTCGAGAATGACCGCTCCGGCGCCCTGCTCCGCCGCCCGCGTTGCAGCCGCCACGCGATTCCGGTCGGCGATGTGGAGGATTCCGTCGAGCACGACCGCGAGCTCCGCCGCCTCATCGCTCGTCGTGCCCGGCCTGGCACCGTAGCCGCGGCTCACGATCGCCGGAGTGATCCCGTGGCGTCGCACGAGCCGTGCCACCCAGGCGACGAGGGGCGTCTTGCCGGTGCCGCCGAGCGTGAGATTGCCGACGGAAATCACCGGCACACCGACAGCGTGCCGGCGGATGACGCCCCGGTCGAAGCCGACATTCCGGATCGCGACGCCGACGCCGTAGGGGACGGCGAGCGTCGCGAGGCCCAGCCGCGCCGCCGCCGCGGCAGCCCCGGTGCTGGACCCGTCGATCAGCCGTCGAAAGCGTTCCGCATCGGGCAGGAGCGACATGCGTGGCGGGCGGCCTCCAGGCAGCGCCGGGACGGGCAGCCGGGTCCTGACGCGCCCGCCCACCATAGCAGCCGGCTCACCGCCGGCAGAGTTCGCATCGCGAGTTCGCGACGTGCCCCGCCGATATACTTGTGATCAAGGGAACGAGGGATCGAGAGATCGCCGCCTCGCGTGCCCGTCGTTTCGCCCCTCGGCTCCGACCACGCACCGTCCCGGCAGGGAGCGACCGTCGATGGCCACCGCACCCTCCCGCACCGACCCGCTCGCCGTCGCAGCCTGGCGCGAGGGGGATGATGCGACGAAGTCGGACCGCTACCTGGCGGAACGGCTCGCGGCCGCCGGCGCCGACGTGAAGGGGGTCGCCGTCACGACGTTCGCCCTCGGGGCTGCCGTCGCCCTCATGGCGTGGTTCGGGCTCGGCATCGCGGCGGATCACTGGCTCATTGAGGGCGGCCTGCCCGCGTGGGCCCGGTGGACGTGGCTCGTCGGTGGGGCCGTCGCGCTCGGCGCCGCGATCGTGCGCTGGATCGTGCCGCTCGTGCGGTACCGCGTAAACCTCGTCTTCGCCGCGCGGACGATCGAACGCGACCATCCCGACCTGCACAACGACCTCGTCAACACGGTGCTCCTCAAGGCGCGTCCCGAGTCGACGGTCGCCCCCGTCGTCCGCACGCTCGAGCGGCGTGCGGCCAGGCGGCTCTCGACCGTGCCCAGCGAGGGGCTCATCGACCGCACGCTCGCGCTGCGGCTCGCGCTGGGGCTCGCCGCGCTCGTCGTTCTCGCCGGCGTCTACACGCTCCTCGCGCCGAAGAGCATCCTCACCACGGCCGCCCGGCTCGTCGCGCCATGGGCACGCATCGCGCCCCCCACCCGCGTCTCCATCGAGCCGCCTCGCCTTGCCTGGCGACGCCCCGGGGAACCGCCCGCCGAGGCGGATCATCCGACCCGTGCGCTCGCCGTCGTCAAGGACGTGGCGACCGTGGTGCGGGGCAGGCAGGTCGTCGTCGCGACGGCGATCCGCGGGCTGCGCGGAGACGAGCGGGCCACGCTCCGCGTGCTCCGGATTGGGGACGACGACCGTGGCTGGTCCACGGTGATGACCTCCGGCCGTGGTGATTCCGGCGGGATCGATCGGTATGTCGCGACGCTGCCGGATGACGACCGCGGCGTCGACGAGCCGATCGAGTTGGTGATCGTAGCCGGTGACGCCCGCACCGAGCGGCTGCGTGTGGCGGTCGTGGACACGCCCACGCTGCTCGTGCGGGAAGTGCGGTACGAGTATCCCGCCTACACGGGACGCGCCCCCGACACGGTTGAATGGCAGGGCGATCTGCGCGCGGTGGAGGGCACGCAGGTGACGGTCGTCGCCGAGAGCAACGGGCCTCTCGATGCCGCCTGGGTCGACCTCGACTGCGACGGCACGAACGACGTCGAACTCACCGTCGTCCGCCAGGACCCGACCCGTGCGACCGGCACGTTCCGACTGCGGCTCGACGCCGAGCGCAAGCGGGCCTGGCGGGAGTCGTATCGATTCGTGTTCGTGCCCGGGGTGCCGGGTGCCTCGCGAGCCGACGCGATCACCGAGGCCCTCGAGCATCGCATCGAGGTGCTCCCCGATCTCGCGCCCGAGGTCGCGATCGAGGAGCCGACCGAGGCCGTCGTGGTCGTACCGCCCGACGCGCCCGTGCCGATCCGGGTGCGGGCGCTCGACCCCGACTTCGGCCTCGCGCGGGTGGACGTGGAAGTGCGTGTGCCACCCGCGGGTGGACGGCCGCCGATCCCGCTGCTCGCCCAGACGCGTTCCGGACCGTTCCGGGGCACCGCGCGGCTGGTGCCGGCCGACGTGGGGGCGGCGCCCGGCGCCGTGATCGAGTATCGGGCCGTGGCGACGGACACGCGGCCCGACGAGCCGAACGTCGCGACATCGAAATGGCAGACGCTGCGTGTCGACGCCCGCGCTGCGCCTCGTCGCCAACCCGATCCGCCGCCTCCCGATGCCGCTGCGCCCCCGAACGCGCCCGAGCCGGCCGGCGGGAAGCCGGATCGTACCGATGATCCGCCGCCCAAAAACGACAGCGGGGACGACGGGAGCGGTGGCGACCGCCCAGACGGTGCCGAAGGAGCCGGAGAGAAGCGATCCCCCGGGAAGGATGCCGCGAGCGAAGACCGAGGACAGAGGGGCGACGCGAAGAAAGACGACGCGAACGGGGACCCAAAGGATTCCAACCAGCCCGAATCGGGCGCGAGCGACGATGCACGCACCGACGGAAAGGACGGCGCGGCTGGCGAGTCACCGGTCGCTGACGGCCGTGACTCGAAGCCGCGAGGTGAGTCGCGAGGAGCCCGTGACACGGTTGCAGCCGACGGGACCGATGACGGCAGGGCGATCGAAAAACTGCTCGACGATCGGCAGCAGCGCCAGCGGCAGGAGCGGCAATCGCCCGAGCGAGCTCCGCAGCCGCAGCCAAACACTCCGTCAGAAAAGGGCA
>JBJTBO010000440.1:0-11942 GCA_046091445.1 Planctomycetaceae bacterium
TGCGGGCGGTGTGCATGTCGTGCGTGACCACGACGCTCGTCACGCCGGGCCGGCGCCGCACGCGCAGGATGAGCTCGTTGATCACGTCACTCATGATCGGATCGAGCCCGGTCGTCGGCTCGTCGTAGAGGATGAGCTGCGGGTCGAGGGCCAGCGCCCGCGCGAGTCCCGCGCGCTTGCGCATGCCGCCGGAGACCTCGACGGGCTTCTTCGCGAGGGCCGAGCGGGGCAGCCCCACCTCGTCCACGAGCGACTCGACGATCGGGCGGATCTCCGCCTCCGACAGCCGCGTGTGCTCGCGCAGCGGAAAGGCGATGTTGTCGGCGATCGAGGCCGAGTCGAAGAGCGCGGCCCCCTGGAAGACGAACCCGTAGCGGGTGCGGAGGTGGGCGAGCTGCCGGTCGCCGAGCCGCCCGAGCGAGCGCCCCTCGAAGCGGACGTCGCCGCCACTGGGGCGCACGAGCCCGATCATGCTCTTGAGCAGCACGGTCTTTCCGCAGCCGCTCTCGCCGAGGATGACCAGCGTCTCGCCGGCGGCCACGTCGATCGCGATGTCGCGCAGCACCTCGTGCGGCCCGAAGCGCACGGTGAGCCGGTCGACCTGGAGCAGGGGAGGGGCTGCCTGGTCGGCGGCGGACGACGGTGCGGTGGCGGCGGCGGGCATGGGGTCACAGCAGGCGGCGCGGCCCGTCGGGATGGATGAAGTCGTGGAGATGGTTGAGCCCGATCCCCAGGAACAGGTCGAGCACGAGGATCAGCACGAAGGAGTGGACGAACGCGTTCGTCGCCGCGCGGCCCACCCCCTCGGCCCCCGGCGCGCAGTGGAAGCCGTGGTGGCAGCTCACCAGCGCGATCGCGGCGCCGAAGAAGAAGCTCTTCGAGATCCCCATGAGGAAGTCGAAGGCATCGACGTAGGCCCGGGAGTTCTCCCAGTAGTGGTGGTAGTCGATGCCCAGCACCAGGTGGGAGTAGAGGTAGCCGCCGAGCACGCCCATGAAGTCGGCCATCACCGTGAGCGACGGAATGAGCACCAGGCAGCCGAGGAAGCGGGGCACGACGAGGTAGTAGATGGGGTTGGCCCCCATGCTCTCGAGCGCGTCGATCTGTTCGGTGACGCGCATCGTGCCGAGCTCGGCGGCCATGGCGCTGCCCACCCGGCCGGCCAGCATCGTGGCGGCGAGCACCGGACCGAGCTCGCGCACGAGCGAGAGATTGATCACCGAGCCGAGCCGCGTCTCGAGGCCGATCGACTTGAACTGCGCGTAGCTCTGCACCGCGAGCACCATGCCGATGAAGAGCCCCGTGAGCGCCACCACCGGCAGCGACATGACGCCGATCTGGTAGAAGCTCGGCAGGAGCACCTCGCGTCGCTGCCGCCGCGCCACGATCCAGCCGAGGGTCCGCAGCGCGAAGAGCACCACGTCGCCGATCGACGCGACCCAGCCGATCGCGAGCTCGCCGAGGTCGGCGACCCGGTCGGCGAGCCAGCCGGCGATGCCCGGCGGAGAAACGGCGGTGGCGGCTGGGGCTGGCATGGGCGCGCGTGGACCGACGGGGCGCAGGCTGGACCGTGCCGCTTCTATCGGTTGGGCGGATCGGGAAACGTGAGCAGAGCGTGCCGGTTCTGCCAGAGCCTGCGGGCCGCGAGCCGACCGCCGCCGCGGGCGGGAACCGGCCCGGCAGGATGGGTATGCTGCGGCGACCAGCCGAGTCGTCGCGGTCGACGGCCGGTCACCACCCCGGGGAGGAGCGGCAGTGGGCTGGAGCGACTCGTGGCAGCAGGGGCACCGCGTCGTGGCGACACCTGGGGGCGTGCGGGCTCGTGGCGTGGTGCATGGGAGCGGCAGCGGCCGTCGCGGCGCCGGCCGACGGCCCCGCCCGGCTCCTCGTCGTGAGCGTGACGACGGGGTTCCGCCACGCGTCGATCCCCGTCGCCGAGGCGGCGCTCGAGGAGATCGGCCGCGAGTCGGGGCTCTTCCACTGCGCGTTTCTCCGGCAACCGGAGGGCCGCCCGCCGCAGCCGCGCGCTCCCCAGCGGAAGCCCGATGAGGACGACGCCGCCTGGCAGGCGCGGCAGGCCGCCCACGCCGCCGAGATGGATGCCTTCCGTCGGGCCGACGAGGTCTGGCAGCAGGCCCTGCGCGGGCAGTTCGCCACGGCCTTCGCGCCGGCGGCGCTCGCGGAATTCGACGGGGTGATCTTCGCGAGCACCACGGGGAACCTTCCGATCCCCGACATCGACGCGTTTCTCGGCTGGCTGCGCGGCGGCAAGGCGTTCATCGGCTTCCACGCCGCCACCGACACGCTCAAGGCGTCGGACGCCTACTGCGAGATGGTGGGCGGGCACTTCGCAGGTCATCCGTGGAATGCCGGCGGCGAGCACGCCTTCGTCGTGCACGAGACGGGTCACCGCGTGGCCGGGATGTTTCCCGAGCGGTTTCGCTGGAAGGACGAGATCTATCAATACGACGGCCGCTACGCGCCGGAGAACCTGCGGGTGCTCGTGAGTCTCGACATGGCGGCGAGCACGCCCAAGGAGCCGTGGCACGTGCCCGTGTCGTGGGTGCGTGACTACGGGAAGGGGCGCGTCTTCTACACGAACTTCGGCCACAACGAGGCCACCTGGAAGGAGCCGATGTTCCGGCGGCACGCGTCGGACGGGATCGCGTGGGCGCTCGGGCGATTCGACGCACCGGCCGCGCCCAATGCCGAGGCGCAGGCGGCGGAGTACCTGCGGGGCGTGGTCGCCGCCGCGGGCGGCGAGCAGGTGGATGCGCTGCGCGCGCGGGTGGATGCCCGGATCGCCCGCGAGCCCGGCTGGGCCGTCGGTCTTCGCCCGCGCATGCTCGTGCTGCGGAGCCTGCCGGCGGAGGCCCGCTCGGCGGCCACCGCCGCGCTCCTCGCCGAGGTCATGGCCGAACGGTGACGACGCGCGGACCGCGTCCCATGCTCCATCGGAGGCTCGCGCATGCGCAGGTTCCTTCGTCCCGGTCTTGTGGTCGCGGCCGTCGTCGCCTGCACGACGACGCTGGTCGCCGCGCCGCCGAACGTCGTCGTGATCGTGGCCGACGATCTCGGCTTCTCCGATCTCGGCGCCTACGGCGGCGAGATCGAGACGCCGCACCTCGACCGCCTCGCCCGCGGCGGGCTGCGGTTCACCCAGGGATACAGCACGGCCCGCTGCTGGCCGAGCCGCGGGGCGCTCCTCACCGGCTACTACGCGCAGGCGATCCGGCGTGACGCCCTGCCCGCCGGGACTGGCTGCCCCCCTTCCCGCCGGATACCGCTCGTACCACTCCGGCAAGTGGCACGTCGACGGTGCGCCGCTGGAGGCCGGGTTTCATCGGTCGCTGCAGATCGAGGGGGGACAGAACGACTTCTTCGATCCGCAGGGGATCACGGTCGATGGCGAGCCGATCGAGGGCGACGACCGCTTCTACGTGACGACCGCCGTCGGGGACCACGCCGCCGCCTGCCTTCGTGAGCATGCCGCGAGCCACGCCGGGAAGCCGTTCTTCAGCTACGTCGCCTTCACGTCGCCCCACTTCCCGCTCCACGCGCCGGCGGACGTCGTCGCGCGGTACACCGCCCGCTATGCCGCCGGCTGGGACGCGCTGCGTGCGGCCCGCTTCCGCCGGCTCCTCGACGGTGGCGTCGTCAGCGCGAGCCTCGCGCCGCTCGAGCCCGACGTAGGCCCGCCCTACCAGCCGAAGCCCGAGGTGCTCGCGCGGCTGGGCCCGGGTGAAGTCGATCGGCCGCGGCCCTGGTCCGACCTCATGCCGGAGCAGCAGTCGTTCCAGGCCGCGAAGATGGCGATCCACGCGGCGATGATCGAACTGATGGATCGCGCCGTCGGCACCATCATCGCCCAGCTCGAGGCGATGAACGCCCTCGACGACACGCTCATCCTCTTCGTGAGCGACAACGGCGCCTCGGCCGAGATCATGATCCGGGGCAAGGGGCATGACCCGGCGCTGCCACCGGGTTCGGCGGGCACGTATCTCTGCCTCGGCCCCGGGTTTTCGAGCGTGGCCAACACGCCGTTCCGCCGTCACAAGACGTGGGTCCACGAGGGAGGCATCGCCTCGCCGTGGATCGTCCATTGGCCCAGGGGCGGGGCGGCACCGGGCGGCCTGCGACCGCAGCCGGTGCACGTGATCGACGTCGCCCCCACGGTGCTCGAGGTGGCGGGCGTCACGGCACCCGTGGAACACGACGGCGCCGCCGTTCCCCCGATGCAGGGCCGGAGTTTTGTGCGGGCCATCGCCGACGCGGCGGCGCCGCCGGCGCACGACGCGCTCTGGTGGTGCCACGAGGGCCATCGCGCGGTGCGCGTGGGCGACTGGAAGCTCGTGGCCGAGAGGAACCGGCCGTGGGAGCTCTACGACCTCGCCCTGGATCGCACCGAGACTCGCAACCGCGCGTCGGCCGAGCCGGAGCGTGTCGATGCACTCGAGGCGGAATGGAATCGGATCGCGGAGACGTGCCGCGCGCTCGCCGCGTCGGATGGCAGCGAGGCCCGGGCGCATCCGCAGCCGCGTGCCCGCGCGCCGAAGACCGGAGCGGCCGCGCCCGCGCGGCGGCCGAACGTGGTCGTGATATTCGCCGACGACATGGGCTACGGCGATCCGGGCTGTTATGGCGGCACCGCGGCGGCCACGCCGCACATCGACCGGCTCGCCCGGGAAGGCGTGCGGTTCACCGACTTCCACGTCGCGCAGGCCGTCTGCTCGGCGTCGCGTGCCGCCCTGCTCACCGGCTGCTACCCCAACCGCATCGGCATCTCGGGCGCGCTCGGCCCGTCGAGTCGGCACGGTCTTGCCGCCTCCGAGACGACGCTCGCGGAACTCCTGCGCGACCGCGGCTACCGCACGGCGGCGGTCGGCAAGTGGCACCTCGGCCACCATCCGCCGTTCCTGCCGGTGCACCACGGCTTCGATGAGTACCTCGGGCTGCCGTATTCCAACGACATGTGGCCGCATCATCCGGAGGCCCGGCCGGGCACGTATCCGACGCTCCCGCTCATCGAGGGCGATCTCGTGATCGACGCCGACGTGACACCCGAGGATCAGGCGACGCTCACGGCCCGCTACGCCGAGCGCGCCGTCGCGTTCATCGAGCGGGCCGCCGCGGCCGACGACCGCCGCCCCTTCTTCCTCTACCTCGCCCATGCGATGCCGCATGTCCCGCTCTTCGCCGGCGACGCGTTCCGGGGCACCACTCCCGGCGGACTCTACGGCGACGTCCTGGCCGAGATCGACGCCTCGGTCGGCGCCGTCCTCGCTGCGCTCGACCGCACCGGGCATGCCGACGACACGCTCGTGGTGTTCACGAGCGACAACGGGCCGTGGCTCTCCTACGGCACGCACGCGGGATCGGCGGGCGACCTGCGCGAGGGGAAGGGCACGTGGTTCGAAGGGGGTGTGCGGGTGCCCTGTGTCGCCCGTCTGCCCGGCGCGATTCCGGCGGGCACCGTGAGCGACGAGCCGTTCATGACGATCGACATCCTGCCGACGATCGCCGCCCTCACTGGCGACAGCCTGCCCCGCGATGACACCGGCCACTGCCTGGTCGACGGGCGGCGCATCGACGGCCACGATCGGTGGGCCGCGTTCCTCGGGCGGGCCGATGCCGGCCGCGAACCGGTCTACGCCTTCTGGTATGCCGACAACGAATTGCAGGCGGTGCGGTCCGGCGACTGGAAGCTCTTCTTCCCGCACACGTCGCGGTCGATGGAGGGGCAGACGGCCGGCACCGACGGCAGACCGGGGAAGTACCGGCCGCTCCCGGTCGGGCGTTGTCTCTACGACCTCGCCGGCGATCGGCAGGAGCGGCACGACGTCGCCGCGGACCATCCCGACGTGGTCGCGCGGCTCGAGACGATCGCGGAGGCGGCGCGGGCGGAGCTCGGCGATTCGTTGACGAAGCGCACCGGAGCGGGCGTGCGCCCCGCCGATCGCGTGCCTGCCGACGCCCCCGCGAGCCGGCCGGCGGCCGCAGCGGCTTCGACCGCGCCGGGCAGCCGGCCCAACATCGTCTTCATCATCACCGACGATCAGGGCTATGGCGACATCGCCGCCCACGGCAACCCGGTGGTGAGGACGCCGCACCTCGATCGCCTGCGCGATCAGAGCGTGCGGCTCACGGAGTTTCACGTGAGCCCCACGTGCTCCCCGACGCGCGCGGCGCTCATGACCGGCCGGCACGAGTTCCGCTCCGGTGTGACGCACACGATCCTCGAGCGGGAGCGGCTGGCGCTTTCGGCCACGACGCTGCCGCAGCTCCTCAAGGCGGCCGGCTACACGACCGGCATCTTCGGCAAGTGGCATCTCGGCGACGAGGACGATTACCAGCCGGGGCGACGCGGGTTCGACCGCGTCTTCATCCACGGGGCCGGAGGCATCGGCCAGACGTATCCGGGCAGCTGCGGCGACGCGCCCGGCAACACGTACTTCAATCCGCACCTTCGCAGCGATGGCGTGTTCGTGAAGACGCGCGGCTACTGCACCGACGTCTTCTTCAAGGAGGCGACCGAATGGATGGACGCCTGTCGCAAGGCGGGCACGCCCTTCTTCTGCTCCATTCCCACCAATGCTCCGCATGCGCCCTACGACTGCCCGCCGGGCAGTGATGCGGGCCCGCGCGAGAGGCTCGAGGCGGCGGGATTGCCGACGGGGCCACGGCCGCCGCGCGAGCAGGTGGCGGCCTTTTACGGCATGATCGAAAACATCGACGCCAACGTGGGCCGGCTCCTCCGGCAGCTCGACGCCTGGGGCATCGCCGAAAATACCCTCGTCGTCTTCATGACCGACAACGGCTCGGCGGCCGGCCACGGCGTCTTCAACGACGGCATGAAGGGGGCGAAGGGCTCGCCGTTCCGTGGCGGCACCCGCGTGCCGTCCCTGTGGAGGTGGCCGGGCACGCTGCCGGCGGGCGTGGACGTGCCGGCTGTCACGGCGCACATCGACATCCTGCCGACGCTCTGCGAGATCGCCGGCGCGGCGATTCCGACGGACCTCGCGCCGCGGCTCGAGGGACGCAGCCTCGTGCCGCTCCTGCACGACGCGCACGCACCCTGGCCCGACCGACACCTCGTGACGCACGTCGGCCGCTGGGATCGGGGGAAGGCCGCGGAAAGTGCGTATCGCACCTGCCGGATCCGCTCGGGCCGCTGGCAGGCCGTCAACACGGCGAATCGGGCCGACGGCTGGCAGCTTCACGACCTGGCCGCCGATCCCGGTGAGACCACCGACGTCGCCGCGATGCATCCGGACGTCCTCACGCGACTCACGAGCGCCTACGACACGTGGTGGCGAAGCGTGCAGGGCGATCTCGTCAACGAGGACCTCGACGGCCCCGCCGAGAATCCGTTCAAGGGGGCCTTCTGGCGGCAGATGGGGGGCACGCCCACGATCGAGGATTTCGCGTACGGGCCGCACCCCAAGCAGAGGCTCCATGTTTGGAAGAGTCCGCGGGCGAGCGCCGACGCGCCGGCGCCGTTGGGCTTCTTCATCCACGGGGGCGGCTGGCAGGGGGGCGACCGGTTCGCGGGCCTGCCGGGATTGCTCGGGCCGTTGCTCGCGGCGGGCGTGTCGGTGACGTCGGTCGAATACCGCTTCATCAGCGAGGCGATGGAGGAGGGGATCGAGCCGCCGGTGCGGGCACCGCTCTCCGACGCCGCCCGCGCACTCCAGACCGTGCGCGCGAACGCCGCGGCGTGGCACGTGGACAAGGCACGCATCGCCGCCAGCGGCGGGTCGGCCGGCGCCTGCTCGAGCCTCTGGCTCGCAGTCCGTGACGACCTGGCCGACCCGTCGAGCGCCGATCCGGTGGCCCGCGAGTCGACGCGCCTCCGCGCCGCGGCGGTCACCGGCGCCCAGACCACGCTCGACCCGATGCAGATGAAGGAGTGGACGCCCAACAGCCGCTACGGCGGCCACGCCTTCGGATTCATGCGAAACCCCGACCAGCGCGACACGCAGTTCGCCGAGTTCCTCGCCGCGCGGGAGCGGATCCTCCCCTGGATCGAGACCTATTCCCCCTACGCGCTCGTCTCCCCCGACGATCCGCCGGTGTATCTCTTCTACTCCTCGCCGCCGGCCCTCGGTCAGGAGCAGAAGGATCCCACGCACACCGCCAACTTCGGGGTCAAGCTCGAGGAACGCCTCGAGGCGGCGGGCGTGGCGTGCGAGCTCGTCTACCCGGGCGCCCCGGATGTCACGCATCCGACGGTGGTCGACTACCTGCTCGACGTGCTCGCGCACCCGGAGTGAGCGATAGGACGTGAACGGAGGACCCTGCCCTCGAGTGGCGCACGCCTCCAGGCGTGCGAATCCGGGTTGAGCGCGCGTGGGTGGTTGGTTTTCCGGAATAGACCTCACTTCGCGTGGTTCGTGTCTCCCGGCAACGCGGCCGTCGGCGCACGATGAAAAGCGTGCGCCACGGAGGCGAGGTGCGGTGCTCGGTCGTGTGACCGTCGCCCGAAGATCGCCGCGAGTGGACGAGCCTGGCGCTGGCGGTGAGACTTCAGGATGTCCCGACCACGAACGCCGCATGCCGGCCCCGGAGACCCTCCCATGACGCTCCGCGCCCTCGTCGCGTGCCTCGTCCTCGTCGGCGTCGGAGAGGCCGCACACGCTGCCGACGCGCCGCGGCGGCCGAACATCGTGTTCTTCCTCTGCGATGACCTCGGCAGCGGCGACCTCTCGTGCCTCGGGTCGCGTGACATCCGCACGCCCAACATCGACGCGCTCTTCGCGCGGGGCACGCGGCTCTCGCGGCACTGGTCGGGCTGCGCGGTGTGTGCGCCGAGTCGCTGCGTGCTCATGACGGGCCTGCACCCCGGCCATGCCGTCGTGCGCAGCAACCGCGAGGTGAAGCCGGAGGGACAGGCGCCGATGCCGGAGGGCACCGTCACGCTCGCGCGGCTGCTGCACGAGGCCGGCTATGCCACCGGAGGCTTCGGCAAGTGGGGTCTCGGTGCGCCGCACAGCACGAGTGACCCGGCGGCGTGCGCCTTCGACCTCTACTGCGGCTACAACGGCCAGCGCGAGGCGCACTCGTTCCATCCGGATCACCTCTGGAGGAATCGCGAGCGGGTGCTGCTCGACAACCTGTCGCTCGCCGGCACCGGTCCCGTGGCGCGGGGAGGCAGCGTGCCGTCCGATCCGTCGCCGGGGCCTGAGGCGTTCCTGCCGTTCGCCGGCAGGCACTACTCGGCCGACCTGATCGCGGCGGAGCAGGTGGCCTTCGTCCGGGCGCATGCCGCGGACCCGTTCTTCCTCTACGTGCCGACGACCGTGCCGCATGTGGCGCTCCCGGTGCCGGGGGACGAACCGTCGCTCGCGGAGTACGAGCGGCATTTCGGCGACGAGGAGCCCTATCTCGGAGGCAGGGGCTACGTGCCCTGCCGCCGGCCGCTCGCCACCTACGCGGCGATGATCACGCGGATGGATCGCGAGGTCGGTCGGCTCGTGTCACTGTTCGACGAACTGGGGATCACCGACGACACGATCTTCGTCTTCTCGAGCGACAACGGGGCGGCGGCACCTCGCACCGGCGGCATCGACACCGCGCGGCTGGTGAGCAACGGCCGCATGCGCGACTGGAAGGGCTCTCCCTACGAGGGCGGGCTTCGCGTGCCGACGGCGATCGTGTGGCCCGGACGGATTGCCGCCGGCCGCTCGGTCGACGTGCCCTGTGGCTTCGAGGATTGGATGCCGACGCTGCTCGACCTTGCCGGGCTCGGCGAGCGGGTGCCAGCCGGCATCGACGGCCGCAGCCTCGCGGCAGGACTGACCGGTGTGGGCGACTTCCCGGAAGACCGTGCCCTCTACCGGGAGTTGACCGAGGCGCGCTGGCAGGCTGCGGTCGATGGACGCTGGAAGGTCGTGCGACGCGGCAAGGGCGCCCGCGGCCAGCCGAGCACGGAGGCCCTGCCGACGGAGCTTTACGACCTCGTCGCCGATCCCGGCGAGTCGCGCGACGTGGCCGCCGAGCATCCCGACGTGCGCGCCCGCATGGAGGCGATCCTCGACCGCGAGCACGTGCCCTACCCGGCGTGGCCGCGGCCCTTCGCCGACGCGCGGGCCGTGGCGACGTCCGCCGCCGCGTCGCTGCCCGCCCCATCCGTCGCGGACCGGCCCACGACGGACCCGCCCACGAAAGACCGGCGACCCAACATCCTCTTCATCCTGGTCGACGACCAGTCGCCGCACGACTTCCGCTTCTACGATCCCGCCTCCACGCTCCGCGCGCCGGTGATCGAACGGCTCGCGGCCGAGGGGATGGTGCTCGACGCCGCGTATCACATGGGGTCCTTCTCCGGCGCCGTCTGCACGCCGAGCCGCCACATGATCATGTGCGGCCGCTCGGTCTGGCACCTCCCGATCGGCCCCGGCACGCCGCGGCGCGTGAAGGGGCAGCCGGCGCCGCCCTTCGTCGCCCCGCACTGCCCGCCCGACATCGTCGATTTCACGCTCCCGGCCGTGTTCAACCGGGCCGGCTATGCCACGATGCGCACCTGCAAGACGGGCAACAGCTACGAGGGGGCGAACCGGCTCTTCACCGTGCGGCACGACGCCGAAAAGCGCGGCGGCGACCATGCGTCGGGCAGCGCCTGGCACGCCGACTGCGTGCTCGACTATCTCGCGGAACGTGAGCGTGCGGGTGACACGAAGCCGTTCCTCATCTATTTCGGCTTCTCTCACCCGCACGACACTCGGGACGGCACGCCCGACCTGCTCGGCCGCTACGGCGCCACGAACCATGCCGACGAGGCCTCGTCTCCGCCCGCCGACCCGCGGCAGCCGCCGCTCCCCTCGAACTGGCTCCCGCGGCATCCCTTCGACAACACGCACCTCGATGTGCGCGACGAGGTGGCGGTGAGCGGCGTGTGGAAGCGTCGCGACGAGCGCACGATCCGCAACGAGCTCGGCCGCGAGTTCGCCTGCGCCGAGAACATCGACCGCCAGATCGGCCGCGTGCTCGAGCGGCTCGCCGCGCTCGGCGAGCTGGACAACACCTGGATCTTCGACACCGCCGACCACGGCATCGCGATCGGCCGCCACGGGCTCCAGGGAAAGCAGAACCTCTACGAGCACACCTGGCGGGTGCCATTCATCGTGAAGGGGCCGGGCATCAAGCCGGGCAGCCGTGCGCCGGGCAACGTCTACCTCGGCGACACGCTGGCGACGCTGTGCGACATCTGCGGCGTCGAAGCCCCCGCCACGAACGAGGGCACGAGCTTCCTCCCCGTCCTGCGGGGCGAGAAGCCGGCCGTGCGCGACGTGCTCTACGGCGCCTACTCGGGCGGCGCGAGGCCCGGCATGCGCGCGGTGCGGCGGGGTGACTGGAAGCTCGTCAAGTACGAGTCGCCGCAGGGCGGGCTCCACACGCAGCTCTTCAACCTTCGCGACAATCCGCTCGAACTGCTCGCCGAGCATCACGCCACGGGGGTGCGCGAGGCGACCGGGACCGCGCCGTCCCCGATGCAGACGAACCTCGCCGATGCGCCGGAGCATGCGGCGGTGCGGATGGAGATGGAGGCGCTCCTCCTCGCCGAGATGCAGCGGCTCGACGATCCGTATCGGTTCAGCGATCAGCCGGGAAACTGACCACCACCACATCCGCCTCCGCCTGCCATCCAAGCCCGAAGCGGCAGCGAGGGAATGACGCGGCAGATGCGAAAACACGTTTGCAACCGGATCTGGTGACCGTCACGTTGTCCCGCGTTTTGCTGGTAGCGTTTTCACGAAGTTCTGACTTAGAGCCCCTAACGAAATGACGGTCACAGGAAGTATCCGGTCACGATGATGCACCCCAACGCCATGAAAGCCTCGTGGATGTCGGCACGTCGTTCCGCACGCAAACGGAGCCTTCGCAGTTGGTGCAGCCAACTGACGGTCCGTTCAACGACCCAACGGGTTTTGCCCAACCCGCTG
>JBJTBO010000441.1:0-2398 GCA_046091445.1 Planctomycetaceae bacterium
CACCCTGCCACCAGCGAACGAGTGCCGAATTGGCAGGGCGGCGACGGGGCAGGGCGGTCACGGGGTCCAATCGATCGAGCCCTCGAGCCCGCGCGAGAAGGCGGCGAGCAGGTCCGCCGCACGATCGGCGTCGTCGAGCGACACGGTCTCGACGGCCGAATGCATGTAGCGGTTCGGGATGCTGACGAGCCCCGTGGCGACGCCGGATCGGGTGGTCTGCAGGACGTTGGCGTCGGTGGGTGTGGCGCGTCCGCTCGCGGCCAGTTGGACGGCGATCTCACGTGCCTGCGCGGCCTGGAGCAGCCTGTCCACGACGCGCGGGCTCATGTTGGGCCCCCGGTAGACCACCGGTCCCCGACCGAGCACGACGTCTCCCTCGCTCTTCTTGTCGATCGTCGGGCAGTCCGTGGCATGCGTGACGTCCACGGCGATCGCGACGTGCGGATCCACCGCGTGTGCGGCGGTCTGCGCACCGCGCAGCCCGATCTCCTCCTGCACGGTGCTCGCCACATAGAGGGCGCAGGGGAGCGGACCTGCGGCCTTGGCCCGCCGAAACGCCTCGAGCACGACCCAGAGCCCGATCTTGTCGTCCATGGCGACGGCGCTGGCGAGCCCGTGCCGCAGCTCCTGCATCCGTAATTCCAGCGTCACGCAGTCGCCCACGCGCACCACGCTCTCGACGTCGGCCTTGTCGGTGGCGCCGATGTCGATCCACAGGTCCTTCATCTTGGGGACCTGCTTGCGCTCCTCCTCCGTCAGCAGGTGAATCGGCTTGCGCGACATGACGCCCGCCACCGGTCCGTCGGTGCCCCAGATCGTGACCCGCGCGCCGACCAACTGAATCGGATCCCACCCGCCGATCGGCTGGACCGAGATGAAGCCGTCGGCATCGACATGCTGGACGATCAACCCGATCTGGTCGCAGTGACCGGCCAGCAGCATGCGGGTGGAGCCGCCCACGTTGGCCGCGCCGATGACGTTGCCGTGCGCGTCGGTCCTGACCTCGTCGGCACAGGCGGTGAGATACTCGCGGACGATCGCCTGGATCGGCTGCTCGTAGCCGGACGGGCTGGGCGTGTGGAGGAGGCGGGAGAGAAACGCGCGGGCGGCGGCATCCACGGGGACGGGCTCCTGGGAAAACGGTCGGTGACGGGAAAACCGTCGGTGACGAGCCACCGTTGTACGCGATAGCGTGCCGGTGCGCGATGCCCGCCGCGCTCAGGACGCGACCGACGGCCCGAGCCGATAGCCCGCAGCGAGCGTCGTGAACGCCCGCGTCGAGGCGGCCGCATCGAAGGGGGCGCCGAGTTCTTCGGCGAGGATCGCGCCCACCGCCTCGGCGCAGCCCATCGCGCCGGACGCATCGAGAAACAGGTGCCGCGACCGGCGGGCGAGCACGTCCTCCACGGTGCGTGCGAACTCGCGCCGGACGGCGAACCGCACCATCGCCTCGCTGAGCCCGTCGACAATCGTTCGATCGGCGCCGGGCAGGGCGGCGACCGCGGCAGCCTCGGTGCCGTAGAGATGCAGTCCCGGGGGAGCCGTCAGCGGCACCATCGGTCCGCTCCGCGCCGGCGCGCCGACGAGCCGCAGGTGGCGGGTGACGCCGGCGGGCCGCGTCGGAAGAAGCTCGGCCCGCATGCAGGTGGCCAGCACGTCCTCCGCCATCGCACGGTACGTGGTCCACTTGCCTCCGGTCACGGTCACGAGGCCGTGCGGTGACACGACGATGGCGTGCTCGCGCGACACCGCCTTCGTGTCGCGGACCGTGCCGGCGGGTTTGACGAGCGGCCGCAGGCCCGCCCAGGCCGAACGCACGTCGCCTCGTGTCGGCGGCCGAGCGAGGTGGCGGCCGGCCTCCCGCAGGATGAAGTCGATCTCGTCGTCGAACGGCCGCGGATCGAGCGGACGGTCGCCGCGGGGTGTGTCGGTCGTACCGAGAATGACCCGTCCGAGCCAGGGCACGGCGAAGAGCACGCGCCCGTCGGCCGTGCGCGGCACGAGCATGGCGACGTCGGACGGAAAGAAGGCGCGATCGACGACGAGATGGGCGCCCTGGCTCGGCGCGAGCATGTCGGCGGCCGCGACCGTGTCGAGCCGCCGCAGCTCGTCCACCCAGACGCCCGTGGCGTTGACGACGCACCGCGCCGCCACGGCGATGCGCCGGCCGGTCTCGCGGTCCTCGACCTCGACTCCCGTGAGCCGCCCGGACGCCGGCGCCCGCTCGATGCCGCCGGCACGGCAATAGTTGAGGACCGTGGCCCCGTGCCGCGCGGCGGTCCGCGCGAGCGCCACCGCGACGCGGGCGGCGTCGAACTGCCCGTCGACGGAGCGCAGCGCGGCGACGTGTTCCGCCGATCGCCCCGCACGGTTCCCCGCGCGGGCCAGCCCGGGCGCC
>JBJTBO010000442.1:0-4122 GCA_046091445.1 Planctomycetaceae bacterium
CGAACCGGTCCGAGGCGGTGAGTCCGACCACGGCCCATCCCGTGCTCGCAGGCCACGGTCATCGCGTCGCCTTCATTCTCGATGCCGGCCCCTGTCGCCACGGCAACGAGTCGACCGTCGTCGCCTGCACGACCGTGCCGCCCCGCATCCTCAGGCCGGGGCCGCTGTCGCGCTCGTGCATCGAGGCCGCCGTCGGCGGGTCTGTCGTCGATGGCTCGCACGCCGTGGAGGAGGGCACGACCCGATCACCGGGTACCGGCGCGCGGCACTACGCACCGCGGACGCGGCTCGAGGCGCCGGACGATCCGCCGGCGCGTGTGGCCGACCTCCTGCAGCAGGGCCTGCGTGTCGGATGGCTCACGTTCCGAGCAGCCGATCCGGGCACCCGTGCGCTGGCGGCGGCGAACGAGGGGCTGATCGTCGTGCCCGCCGACCCCGACCCGGACGGCTTCGCACGGGCCCTCTTCGCGACACTCCACGCGCTCGACCGCCGCGCCCTCGATCGCCTCGTGGTCGATCTCCCGCCGTCCGACGAGCCCTGGCTCGCGGTCCGCGACCGCATCCGGCGAGCTGCTCGGGAAACGGACGACTGATCCGACTCCTCGTCGCGACTCGCGAGCCAGGTGTTGGTTTCCGGGCGAGTGGGGTTTCCGGGATGGTCACGCCGCCGTCGAGAGGATCTCGCGCAGGGCGCCGTCGATGTCCGGAAACTGGAAGATGAATCCGGTGTCGAGCGCGACCCGGGGAATCACACGCTGTGACGCGAAGAGCACCTGCGCGAATTCCCCGAAGACGAGCCGCAGACCGAGGTATGGCGCGGGCATGAACGCGGGCCGATGGACGGCCCGCCCGAGCGCCTTCGTGAACTTGCTGTTCCGGACGGGATTCGGGGCGACGGCGTTGACGGGACCGCTGATCGTCGGCTGGCGATGCTCGGCCGCGTGGACGTAGAGCCGCGCGAGGTCGGCGACGTGAATCCACGGCATCCACTGCCGACCGTTCCCGAGTGGTCCGCCTGCGCCGAGCTTGAAGGGAGTGAGCATCTTGCCGAGCGCTCCGCCCCCCGCGCCGAGCACGATGCCGGTCCGGGCGGTGACGACACGCACGCCGAGTGCGGATGCCGCGAGCGCCTCCTGCTCCCACTCGACGCAGACCCGCCCCAGGAAGTCGTCCGCCGGCGGCGCCGACTCGGTGAGTTCCTCGTCTCCACGGTCGCCGTAGTATCCGACGGCGGATGCCGAGACGAGCACCTCGGGCTTCCGTTCGGCCTGAGCGATGCCCTGCACGAGATGCCGGGTGCCGACCACGCGACTGTCCCGGATCCTCGCCTTCTGCGCGGCGGTCCATCGGCCCGCCGAGACCGACTCGCCGGCGAGATGGAAGACGGCATCGATCCCGTCGAACGCCTCGGGCGGCGGTGGGCCCTCGGCGGGGTTCCAGCGCACGACACGGCCGACGCGGTGGCCGAGCGTGGCACGGGCCCGGTCCGGATCGCGAGACAGGACGACGGGCGCATCGAGGAGCCTCAGCAGCCGCGGTCCGACGAACCCCGTCGCTCCCGTCACCAGTGCCTTCATCATCACCTCCGCCGGGAAAAAGTCGTGCCGCTCACGCGCTGCTACACTCGGAGCGGCAGTATAGACGTGCACGCGATCGCCGACCGGCATGGATGTGCTCGGCGCGGTCGGTGCCGTCGACCAGTCCCGGTCGTCCTCCTTGACTCTCGACCGCCTCCCCGCCGTCGCCCCTACCGAAAGGCTCAGACGCGACCTGTGGGTATCGACGGCGGACGCCGTCGCCTACAGCCTGATGGTCGGGTTCGGGGAGACCTACATCCCGGCCTTCGCGATCGCCCTCGGCCAGGGACCTGTCGCCGCCGGGACGCTGGCCACGGTGCCGCTGTTGATCGGCGCCGTTCTCCAGCTCGTGACGCCGGCGGCGGTGACCAGCCTCGGCACGAATCGTGGCTGGGTGGTCGCCTGCACGCTGCTCCAGGCAGCGAGCTTCCTGCCCCTGGCGTGGTGGGCGGTGCAGGGGCGCGCCGCGGTGTGGCAGCTCCTCCTGGCCGCGAGCGTGTACTGGTCCGCGGGCATGGCGGGCGTGCCCGCGTGGAACGCGTGGATGGCGACGGTCGTGCCGGCGTCCGTCCGCACCGCGTACGTCGCCCAACGCAACCGTCTCGGTCAGTTCGGCATCTTCGCCGGCTTCGTGGGTGGCGGGCTCCTGCTGCAGTTCGGTGAATCGGCCGGTGCCGCCCTCGCCACGTTCGCCGTGCTGTTCGCGATCGCGAGTGTGTCCCGTCTGGCGTCCACGGCGCTCCTGGCGGCGTGCAGCGAGCCCCTGCCGCCGACCGCCCGGACGGAGCGTCCCGCGCGGGGGCCGTGGCGGTGGCCCCGCCGCGCCGATCTCGAGGCCCTTGCGACCCGCCCGTCGGGCCGGCTGGTCGTGTTTCTCTGCTGCTACGTCTTCGGCGCGCAGATCGCGGCCCCGTACTTCGTGCCCTACATGCTGCGGGACAGGGGCTTCTCCTACGGTCCGTTCATGCTCGTCGTCGCGGTGAGCTTTCTCGCGAAGGCGCTCGCGATGCCCGCGCTGGGTCGGCTCGCCTCCCGCGTCGGTCCCGCACGACTGCTGTGGATCGCGACGGTCGCCATCACGCCCCTGTCGCTCCTCTGGGTGGTGTCGGCGCAGGTGCCGTACCTCGTGGTGGTGCAGGTCGTCGCGGGCACCTGCTGGGCCGCCTACGAACTCGCCGTCGCGCTCCTGCTCTTCGAGGCGGTCGGGGACAGGGAACGCACCGGCGTGGTGACCGTCTACAACCTCGGCCTCGCGGTCGCCACGGTGTCGGGCGCCGCATGCGGGGGAACGATCCTCGTCTGGTTCGGCGAGGATCGTTCGGCCTACTTCGCCGTGTTCACCGCCTCGGCCGTGCTTCGGCTCGTCGCCCTGCCGTTGCTGCGAGGGATTCGCACCCTGGGACGGCACGAGCACGACTCCCACGGCGGGAGCGGCGATGCATCCTCGCGTCAGCCCGCCGGCTGACGCGCCTCGTTGGCGAGGCTGTTGAGAAAGGTGCGGGCCACGCCGTAGTCGCCCGCGTTGTACTCGTTCACGCGCTGCTTGAGCGCCTCGATGAAGTCGGCGACGGTCTTCTGGATGTCCTGGAACTGTTCGTAGCGAAGGCTGCCTCCCGATGCCGCCCGCTCCGAGAACAACGAGTCGAGTCGATCGCGATACGGCGAATAGATGTCCTGCGTGAGCAGGAGCGGGTAGTTGATATGGCCGGTCACCGGGTCGAGGTCGGTCGTCTTCAGGCGTGCGGGCGCGGCCATCTTCGCCCAGCGGATCGCCTGCTCCTGGGTGACGGGCGGGCCGCGTTCGGCCGCCCGCGCGTCCCGGTTGACCTTCCGCATGTCGAAGTAGGTCTCGGTCCACCGGAGACGGTTCTGCATCTCGAGCGTCTTGGCCTCCTCCCAGTTCTTCGCCGCTTCCGAGTTCTGCAGATTCTGGTAGCCCTGCGCCCGGAGGACCTCGGACATGCCGTAGGCGGCTGCCTGTCCGGCCGTCGAGGCATAGCCGCCACGGTTGAAACCCCAGCCGCCTCCCCACTGGGCGCACGCGGGGAGCATGCCGCCGACGAGCACCGCGATGCCGACGCCGGTCGACAGCATCCGGCCTGCGCGCCGGCCGGGAGCGGGACGGCACATGCCGCGAAGGGTGCGATCAGGCGAGCGAGTCAACGAGGCCATGCCAAAACTCCGCTGGAACACTGGGATCGCGACCTGGGACGGAGCCCTCCATCGACCGGGTGAGACGATAGCCGTTGCGATTCAACCGCGACGTGATCATCCACTCCCAGCCCGTGCACCCGTCCTTGCATTTGGGCGTGCCGAGTAGACTCCGAGGGGTCGTGGGCGGCGACACGGATCGCACCTGCCTGCGGTGCACGAACCACGTGAAACTGGAGTTTTTTCATGACGTCGTCCCGGGTCGCTCGCGCCATCGCTCTCGTCGTCCTGAGCATCGGCGTTGTCGGCTGCTCGCAACCAGCCAAGCCGCCGGCGGCAGGCGGCGCGCCGCAGGGTGCTGCCGCCCCAGCCCCGGTTGCAGCGACCCCCGCAC
>JBJTBO010000443.1:0-4294 GCA_046091445.1 Planctomycetaceae bacterium
GACTTCGAGAAGCTCTTCCTGCCGCCCTCGATCGAGCGGCTCTGCCAGCTCGACCAGGGGATGGTGCTGCTCGCCGGCGTGACGGGCTCCGGCAAGAGCACCACGATCGGCTCGATGCTCAACTACATCAACCGGCACTACCGCAAGCACATCCTCACGCTCGAGGATCCGGTCGAGTTCGTCTTCACCGAGGACAAGTGCCTCATCAACCAGCGGGAGATCGGCGTCGACGTGCGGAATTTCGAGGTCGGCATGAAGCATGCCGTCCGTGAGGATCCCGACATCATCCTCGTGGGCGAGCTGCGCGACGTCGAGACGTTCAAGACGGCGATCCACGCCGCCGAGACGGGGCATCTCGTCTTCGGCACGATCCACGCCGCCAGCGCCCCGAGCACGATCACCCGCATCCTCGACCTGTTCCCGCAGGAGGAGCATGCCGCGATCCGCAGTGCCATCGCCTTCAACATGAAGGGCATCGTGGCCCAGAAACTGCTCAAGTCGATCAAGGAGGGTGTGAGCCGCGTGCCTGTCGTCGAGATGATGTTCTTCGACGTGCTCGTGAGGAAGTACGTGCTCGAGGAGCAGGATCACCTGCTGGCCGACCACATCAAGAAGTCGCATCGTGACGGCATGCAGGATTTCACGATGAGTCTCAAGAGCCTGATCGACCAGGGCCTCATCGACCGTCACGACGCGCTCGAGATCGCCCCGAATCGCGAGGCCCTCGTCATGGCGCTCAAGGGCATCGGGGTCTCGTGATGCTCGGCATCGTCGGCTGGTGGCTCTGTTGCCTGGGCTGGATGGCCACCGCCGACTGGATCGGTCGCGACGCGACCCGCTACCGCCAGGCGGCGCGAATCTGGGTGCCCGTCTGCGTCGGCGTGTTCCTGGTGACGGCGCTCGTGGCGTGGTGGATTCCGTCGGGGTGGGCCGTCGCCGCGCTGGTTCCGCTCGCGTGGCTCGTGCCGGCCGTCGCGTACCTCGTGACGCGCAATCGCAGCCTGCCGATCGGCAAGCAGGTGCTGACGCGCAACCACATCCGTAACGTGGCGTCGCGGCTGGGCAAGCGCGTCGGCGTGAAGATCGATCCCGGGCTCGAGGACGACGAGCCCGCACTTCCGGACGTCGCCTTTCATGTCGCCGGTGCCGACGAGGCCGCGGCCGCCAAGGCGACGCAGCAGCTCGCCACCATGCCGGGTCACCGCGTCGCCCGCGACGTGATGATCGGCGCGGTCCTGGCCCGCGCGTCCCGGGCCGTGATCGAGCCTGCAGCCGACGGGGTGCAGGTGCGGTACGAGGTGGATACCGTCTGGCAGAACCGGCGCGTGCGCGTCCCGCCGCGCAAGCGCGGCGAGCGAGATCGCTATCCCGAGGCACCGCCCCTGCGGCAGGATGACGGCGTCGCCGCCACGGCCGTGCTGCGGGCCGCGGCCGGACTCGCGGCCGACGGCCGCGGGCCGCAGGGTGGCGAGTTCGCGCTCTCGGTGGACGGCAAGCGGCAGACCTGCAAGGTGGCACAGAAGACCGCTCTCGGGCCGCGGCTCGAGGTGGAGTTTCCGGTCGTGGCGCCGAAGCTCAAGACGCTCACGGATCTCGGCGTGAGCGAGCCGATCATCGAGCGGCTCAAGGCGACGCTGCGGCTCGAGAAGGGGATCCTCCTCGTGTCGGCGCCGGGGGGCAGCGGCCTGACGACGACGATCGACATGGTCGTGCTGGCGGCGGACCGACTCATGCGCGACTTCGTGTCGATCGAGGATGCGGCCGCGCCCGCGAAGGAGATCCAGAACGTCAAGGTGCAGCGATTCGACAGGCAGTCCATCCAGCCGACCGACGCGCTCACGGCCGCGATGCGCGAGTATCCGCAGGCGATCGTGACCCGTGACATCCGCGACAAGGCACTGCTGCTCGAGCTCGTGCGGCTGGCCGATGACAATCAGCTCGTCGTCATCAGCCTCAAGGCGGGCGATGCGATCGACGCGGTCGGCCGCCTGCTCCAGTCGGGAGTGGCTCCGGACGTGCTCGCCCGTACGCTGGTCGGTTCCCTGTCAGGACGGCTCGTGCGGCGGCTCTGTCCGCGCTGCCGGGAGTCGGGGCCGCCGGCTGCCGACCTGCTCCGGCGCATGCAGCGACGGCCCGAGCAGGTGCCCGCGATCTGGCGGGCCGCCCCCGATGGGTGTTCCCTCTGCCAGGGTGCCGGGTATCTCGGCCGCATCGGGCTCTTCGAATTCGCCTCGGGCAATCGGCTGCGGCAGGGCGTGGAGGCCAAGGCCAAGCCGCCCGTGCTGCGGGAGCTCGCAATCAAGGACGGGATGGTGCCGTTCGAGTGGGCGGGCTTCGCTGCGGCCGTCGAGGGGGTGACGTCGATGGAGGAGGTGCAGCGTGTCCTCGCTGCCGCGTCGGCTCCGAAACCGCCCGCGGGAGGAACTCCGGCATGATGTCCTCGATTCTCGTCGCGCTGCTGCTGCTCGTCGTCTTCTGCGGCGTCGCCTTCCTGCTCTGGTGGTTTCAGGGCTTCTGGGGCTGCCTCGTCGCGTTCGTCAACACGCTCTTCGCGGCGAGTATCGCGAGCGTGTCGTACGGGCCCGTGGTCGGCATGCTCGAGTCGCGGATGCCGACCTACGGATACCTGCTGCACTTCGTGGTGCTGTGGGCGATCTTCTGTGTCGCGATGGCCGTCGCCACGGAACTCTCGCGGCTGGTGACACGGACGGCGGTGCCATTCGATCCGCTCGTCGAACGCGTGGGGGCGCCGATTGCAGCCGTTCTCACGGCGTGGGTCGCGATGGCGTTCACCTCGGCGTCACTGCACACCGCGCCGGTGCCGAGGGATGCCGTGGGGTCAGGGATGTTTCTCGGCGTGTCACCCGATCGGGGCTGGCTCGCCTGGTCGATCGGTACCGCGACGAAGCCTCCGTTCGGCGGCGACGGGGGGTGGTTTTCCGGGAACCGTGGAACCGTCGATGGCGCGACGGCGTGGTACGCGGAGCGTCGCGGTCAGCTGGAGAAGGAGCCCGGTCTGAGGGCCGCGCCGCCCGCGGATCCGGCTCCTGCGGCGCCGCAAATCCCGGTCGACGCGCCGCCGGCGGCACCAGCCGACGGGGCGCCGGCGGCGGGGCCCGACGCTCCTCCAGGTGCGATTCCGGCCGCGCCGCAAGCCGCTCCCCAAGCTGCCCCGCCCGCGCCGTGAGATGGCCGTGGATGAACTGCCGTCGTACCGCCCTGTCAGCGCACTGGCCGTGATCGCGTGCATCGGCGGCGTGTGCTCGGCCGCCGCGCTCGTGGCGCCGATCCTCTGGATGGTGCCGCTCATCGGTGTCGCGCTCTCGGTCGCTGCACTCGCCGACGTGGCCCGGCCGCCGGCCGGCAAGGCTGGACGGCTCGTCGCCCTCGCGGGCCTCGCCCTCTCGCTGGGCTTCGGTGCACAGGCGGCGACGACGGCCGCGGCCTCCCAGTGGGTGACGGCCAGGCGTGCCGAGGCGGCGGCGCGATACTGGCTCGAAGCGGTCTGCGCGGGCCGGCTCGCCGACGCACGGTCCATGGCGATGGGCGAGGGGGATGGGGATGCGGACCGGGCTGCGGACGCGGTCGATACGGCGCTTGGCGAGTGCGGTGTGGACCGAGTGGACGTGCGCTGCCTCGGAACGGGAGATGTACCCGAAAGCTGGCGGGTGCGTGCCACCGGCCGTGACGCCGATCTCGAACTCATCCTCGCTCGCCGCGTGAGTCGCGGGATGGAGCGCTGGCACGTCGCCGCATGCGAGCCGCTCACGCCGTCGTCGAACTGAACGGCCTGACGGCATCGATCGATCGTGCCCCCGCCGCGAGCATCGTGAGCCGATCGAAGCCCAGGGCGACGCCCACTCCGGCGGGCATCTGCGGCCCGTGGGCCGCCAGCAGCCGTGATGGGAGCGGCAGGGCAGCGCGGCCATCCATCGCGCGGCAGTGGTTGGCCGCGACGAGACGCGCCGCGATCACCTCGCGGCTCGTCTCCTCCACCCAGCCGTTGGCGAGTTCCACGCCAGAGACGAAGAGTTCGAACCGTTCGGCCACGGCCGGCTCCCGGGGATCGAGCCGGGCGAGCGCGGCCTGAGACGCCGGCCAGCGCTCGAGGAGCGTCGGCCGACCATGGCCGAGATGCGGCTGCACGGCCTCGGCGAGGAGCAGCTCGAAGCCGCGATCCCAACGCGGGTCGGTGCCTGTGGTCGTCGGGCGGCCGATGCCGAGACGATCGAGGGTCATCTCGAGGTCGTCGGCCGTCGCCACGACGGGATCGACGCCGGCGTGTGCCATGAAC